>CAYWOV010000018.1:0-12296 GCA_964459965.1 uncultured Planctomycetaceae bacterium
AATCGCGACCGTAGCTTAGAACGAAAAAGACATTTGACTCCGAACCCCGGACCTATTTTGGTGTGTGCGGGCACTCGCCGCCGGTCTCGGCCATCGATTCTTTCTTCTCGGTGATGACCGGGCACTGCGTCGCCAATTCGGCGTTGAGCGCCTTATAGTCGGCCCATTCTCCGGGAAGATTGTCTTCGTGAAAGATGGCTTCGACGGGACACTCAGGGACGCAAGCCTCGCAATCGATGCATTCGTCAGGATGAATGTACAGCATCGATTGGCCCTCGTAGAAACATTCCACGGGGCACACCACGACACAGTCGGTGTATTTGCAATTGAAGCAGGGCTCAGCAACAACGTGGGTCATTCGGGTCCCTTTCCTCGGAACGGGCCGCTCCCTCCCCAGGGGGCCCTTTAAGACTCGCGATCTTAGTGGTGAGCGCGCGCGCTGTCAAGCGAAGGAAAAGAGGGAAAATCGGCTAATTTTCCGCTGTTTTTTTGTCGTTTTTAAAAGAGGCCGGATCCGTACGGTGCGCGTTGGTTTGGCAAACGGAGATCGTTCTCAGAACCTGGTCGCGGCTCGATTCAGCCGTCTTTCAGAATCGTCCGCAGGTCTTGCCCAAAACGTTAACGAAACATAAATATCGTATAGCCGGCGCACCCGGTGTGCGTTAAGATTAATGACAATAGCGACCTTGTTTAGTGATCGACTCGCCACTGGTCCAGTGGACGGTGCGGACCACCAGTAGCCCGGCTGAGGGCGGCTTTGGCGAATAAAGTGCCCGCGGGTATGGCCGTCACATGACCCTCACCGAAATTGATCGCAATCTTCTGAAGAGATGCCTGGCTGAAGAGCCGGGAGCCTGGAAGGATTTCGTCGACCGCTTCATGGGTCTGTTTGTGCATGTGGTCACGCACACGGCCCACGCCCGAAGCGTCCGCCTCGTCCAGGACGACATCGACGACTTGTGCGCTGAAATCTTCATGGCGCTTTTGGCAAACGATTACGCCGCTCTTAGGCGATTCCGCGGCCAAAGCTCGCTCGCCACCTACCTCACGGTGATTGCCCGCCGCGTGGTGGTGCACACCGTCGTGCGACGGCGGATGGCCGAGGCACTCGGCCACGTCGCGGCCCAGCACCCCGACATGAAGCAGCAGGCCGACTCACACCATTTCGACCTGAAGCGGATCGAGGACCACGAAGAGATCGAGAAGATGCTGGTCAACCTGCCGGCCGGCGAAGCGGAAGTGGTCAAGCAATACCATCTGCAGGGTCGCTCGTACCGCGAGATCAGCAGCCACCTGGGCATCCCCGAGAACACGATCGGTCCCACTCTCACGCGGGCTCGCCAGCGACTCCGCCGGGGCGCGGAGTCGTAGGCTGGTCAAAGAAGCCGTGGGGCGACTTGCGGGCTCTCTCGTTGATCGCAGAACCGTTCTCTGCCGATCGCTTTCCACAGCCAAGCAGCGCGAGCGAAGACTCTCCCGCGACGTTGCAATGTCGCGGACGATCGTCGAATCCGGCGAACCTGCGGTTGGAGTCGCCGCGTTATCGGATGCAAAAGAATGCCCCGTTTCCTGACGCGAAAGGATGAGACGACGGGATCGGAAAAGTTTGCGCGAAGGACATGCGTCCAGCCGGCAGCATTATTGGCGCAACAGAATCTCGTTCGAATTGCCAGCGCGTTGGTCCACGTCTCCACATTTCGTAAAGCGCGCGACGCCGACATTCATTATGGGCGCGTTTCACGATATCATTCACGTTCGATCCGACAGGCTCTGTAAAAGACCGGTGAACAGACTGGCGACTACGAGCGGGAGTTGCCGAAAGTTGTGTCGTGCACCGGGCTAACGCTGCATCGGCGGGGGCACAGCCCGGTTTCCCCGTCAAAATCTCTAGAGGCGCGCATCGAGTATTGACATCTCAGTTCCCGTTTTTTTTGTGCCGCCAAGAAACAAAAACCAGCAAAAATTGCGGATTCTTGTCCTCTTTCCCGGTTTGGGGTTCTCGACCATTCACGGTCCAGGTCTCGCGCCTATAATGTTCACAACGAAAGGCGCGCACGATGTGCAGCCAGCGGCTGAGTCGCCGAATCGACTCGGCCAACGAGCCGGACGCTCCAAAGATTGACTCCAACCGCTTTTCGTGCAAAGGACGCTTGCGATGGCCCGCCTGAAACTCGTTCGCTCCTCCCGCGGATTGCTTATCGCCGCCGCCGTGGTCGGCTCGATCGCTGCAAATGATGCGTCTGTCGTTTTTGGGCAGGCACAAGCGACCGCACAATCCAACGCCGCGGGCACATTCGTCCCACGCGTCTTCAAGGACGCGACGGGAGAGCATAAATATGTCGTCTTTGTGCCGGCGAACTATTCCGCCGACAAAAAATGGCCGGCGATTCTCTACCTTCACGGGGCCGGAGAACGGGGAAACGACGGCACGATTCAAACCACTGTCGGATTGGGTCCGTTCGTGCGGGAGCGCGCCGCGACGTTTCCGTTCGTCGTCGTTTTTCCACAATGTGAAGACACCCAAGGCAGGATTTTGACGGCCTGGTCGGCCACGAGTCCCGACGGTCGGCGTGCTCTGGCGATTCTGGATGCGGTGGAACGCGAATTCGCCATCGATGCGCACCGCCGCATTCTCACCGGCTGGTCGATGGGAGGCTACGGCACGTGGAGTTTGGGAGCGGCCGAACCGCGTCGCTGGTCGGCGCTTGCTCCAGTGGCCGGCGGTGGCGATTCGGCATGGGGGGCAAAGCTCAAAGACCTACCGATTTGGGCCTTCGCGGGCATTAATGATCAGGTTGTTCCAGCGCAGGCATCTCGGCAAATGATCGACGCCGTTCGTGCCGCCGGCGGGCATGCAATCTTCTCCGAGATTCCCGACGTGGGTCATGAGATTTGGAAAGTCGCCTACAACGACAACCGGCTCTATCAATGGATGCTCGCTCCGTCGTGGACGATGCCAACAGGTTCCGGGGTCGCCGGAAGTCTGGCAACAAGCGGCCCTGCGGCGGCCCCGCCGCGGGCACGACAGCCGATGCAACCGGCCGAAGAAGGTCCGTTTATCCCAGCGGTCACCATCCCGCAAGCGCTCTATGTCCGACTCGGAAATGACGCGATTCGGGCTCTGGCGAACTCGGCACCGCGGCTGATTCCGCCCAATGCGCTAACGGGTCGAATCAATGACATCTTTTCGTCGACCGAGGCGTCGGGTTACACATTCAGCGTGCAATTTGCGGGCGTCCGTTACTCGGCTCAGCTCGAACGCGTTTGGGCCAAGGCCTACGCCAAAGACCGGCTCAACATTCAACTGGGGCTGCGCAACGTCAACCTGGTCATCAGCAATACCTATGTGCAGGGCGCCGGACGCTCGGCCGTGGCCGGACCGATTAATGTCGTTATCGGAAATCGGTATCCGATCTGGTTGAGCTTCGACGTGACGCCAAATGTGAGTGAAGGCCAGCTCAAACTACAACTGGCTGCAACGCGATTCGAGATTCCCAGCGACAACTGGTATGTCACGCCTCCCTATGGCATTCGGGTCAGCGGTTTGGGAATGACCGAGGATCGCGTCTCGAGCGCGCTGGTCGAAGGCATTTACGGCCAGAAAGCGCGTATCGAGCAAGAGGCGGCCTCGATTGTGCCGTCGCTGCTACCGATGTTCGAGGAGCGGCTCAGGTTTGATCAGGTATCGGAGGCGGCGGCAGCCGTTTGGCCGTTGCCCGTTTACAGGCCGCGCCTTCGTGTGTTGCCGGAAAGCGTAGCGGTCGATGAGAACGGCGTTTCACTGGTGATGGGCGTGACGGCGGCCGCCGCTGACCCGCGCAAGGCGCCGGCTACGCCCCGCGTCGCACGCCCGGGAGGAATTTCGCTCGCTTCGATTCCGCACGATACCGACTTGCGGCTTGGGTTCGCCCCGAACATTCTCGATCCACTCTCGCGAATGCTGGTCGACGAAGACATTGCACGAGTGAACGTGCTCGACATTCCTGATAGCACGTTTGCGGGCATTGCAGATCGAAAAGTATTGAACGACATCCTTCCGGATGTGGCGACACTTCCGCCGGGCACTCAATTCAGTGCCGAGCTGATTCTAGCCGGACCTGTTCAAGTCCAGGATTCGCGGCCGAACTCCTCTACGGGACCGTCGAGCGAAATGGCCAAGAAGGGGAACCAGCCGGTGCGCGTCACGGCTCTCAAAGTGACTCCCGCCGATTTGAAAAAGAAGCCGCCGGCTAAGGCAGCACCACCTGCTTCGCCAAGTGGCCCTCGTCCGTTTGAGTTCGTCGCTCCGAAACTCGTGATCGAAGTCTCCGTGAAAGAGAACCAATCAGCGGCGCAGTGGAAAAAGTACGCACATTTCGAGTTCGATTTGACGCAAGGTGCTGACGTGACGCTGCTTCAGCGCGGATTCACCGAACGGGCGATCCGCGTCGGTTGGACGGGAAAACCGCGAGTCAAAGTCGCCGGTCGCTTTGCTGACGGATATGTACCGAAGAACGCGGAGATCAACACGGACAAGCTGCGAGACCTGTTCACCCTCTCGTGGATTGCGTGGATGCAGACAGCGAACGCCACGCAGGTCACCGTTCCCGACGTCGACTTTGGTTACGCGAAGCTGCGGCTCGACGGCGTGCAATGGTCTCCGCCCGTGCTTTCGATTCTGTTTGATCAGCCGACTCTGGAGATCACCAACGCGAGCAAGACCGATCTTGTCTACGAGACCAAGGACATCGACAGCCCATGGAGTGAGCCGTACACGCTTAAACCGGGAAAGTCGCATTTCTTCAAGATCGCCGATCCTCTTTTGTACCGGCGGATGGCCGGCGGTCAGGTCGTGCAGACATATACCCTGCCGGTCGGCGCGCATTTTGACTTCCGTTCGAGTGCTTCTGGAGGGCCGCCGGATTTATACGAGGCCCCAGCAGCTCGCTGATACACGATGACCGCGAGCGCATTTCGTTTCGAACTCGAGCACAGCGACGGGACTTCGCGCGGTCGCGCCGGGACATGGACGACGCCGCACGGTCAAGTGCAGACGCCGGCCTTCATGCCGGTGGGAACGGCGGCCACAGTCAAGGGCCTTACTCCCGAGCAGTTGCGCGCCGCCGGCGTGCAGATGGTGCTCGCCAACACGTATCATCTGGCGCTGCGCCCTGGGGCCGATGTGGTCGAAGAATTGGGCGGCCTGCATCGGCTCATGAACTGGAACGGTCCGATTCTGACCGACAGCGGCGGCTTTCAAGTCTTCAGTCTGGCCAAACTGACTCGAGTCGACGACGAACAAGCCGTCTTCCGATCGCACATCGACGGCAGCCCATTCGAGCTGTCGCCGGAGAGAGCGGTTCGCATTCAGGAATCGCTCGGGGCTGATTGCATCATGTGTCTCGACGAGTGCCCGCCGCACGGGGTCAGTCCGGAACAGTTGCAGTCCGCCGTCGACCGCACCACCCGCTGGGCCGTGCGTTGTAAGGATGCGCAACGCAGAAGTGATCAGGCGCTTTTCGGCATCGTGCAGGGTGGCACTGACCCAGCACTCCGTGAACGTTCGGCCGAGGGGCTCCTGCCCCTCGAATTTCCGGGTTATGCAATTGGCGGGCTCGGCGTCGGTGAAGAGCCCGCCGCGATGTATGCCGCTCTTGACTCGGCGGTCCCCATGTTGCCGGCCGGTCGCCCACGCTACTTAATGGGCGTCGGCCGCCCGATCGACCTAGTTGAGGGCGTGCTGCGGGGCATCGATCTGTTTGACTGCGTGATGCCGACGCGTAACGGGCGTAATGCAACGGCATTCACCAGCCAGGGGCTTGTACGAATCCGCAACGTGTGCCACCAGCGGGATCAGCGTCCGCTGGATGAGGAATGTGGCTGCCCCACATGCTGCCAGTTCAGCCGCGGCTATCTGCGACATTTGTTCATGGCAAACGAGATGCTCGGACCAATTTTACTCTCGCTGCACAACGTCGCCTTCTATCAGCGACTGATGGCCGACATGCGAGCGGCGTGCCTCGCCGACCGGCTAGTCGAGTTTCGCTCCCTTCAGCTTGCTCGTTGGCAGATGTCCGTCTAAGATTACGGCGCAAGCGACGGTTGCGGGTGGTGTTGCGCGCCGTCGTCCGAGCAATACCAGTCGATCAACGCGTGCCGTTTAGTACGGTCAGGGGAACCAGTTGAATGGGTGATCTCGTCGGGCAATTTCTGCTGCTGGCGGCGGATGCGCGAAAAGCGCCAGCTCCGGGAGCGAATGCGGAAGGCGGCGCAAACCCATTCATCTCGTTCATGGTGCCGCTTTTTTTCGTGGCGATTATTTTTTACTTTCTGCTCGTCCGTCCGCAAAAGCGCGAACGCGAGAAGCAAGATTCGATTCTGAAGGGGCTTAAGAAAAACGATCGAGTGGTCACGATCGGCGGCGTCGTCGGGACCATTGTTAATATCGAGCCGGACAGCGACACCGTCACCATCAAGGTCGACGACAACACGCGGATGGTCTTTCTGCGCTCCGCTATCCAGCGACCGTACGCCGCGGCAAAAGAAGAGCCGTCGCTCAAAGAAAGCAAGACTTAGTGGCCAAACGGGTGGTTTTGGCCATTTAAACCGTTTCGTCAGAGGGCGGATCAATTCCAGCCCTCCGGCAAAGGACCTCGATTGATGTTCGAACGATTGTTAAGTGGGCTCACGCTGGCCCAGGCCGCCGGTCCGACCCAGACGGCTCTCGAAACTGCGAAAGCGAACCAGACTTCGGCCTGGGTACTTTTCGCGTTGGTTGTAACCGTGATTGTAGTTCCATTCGTCTTGGGATCACTGCTGTCGCGGGCCCTGCGGATGAAAGACGTCTCGATGCGAATCGGGCTCGTCCTCTTCACGGTCTTTCTGGCCATAACGCCGTTTGCCTGGCGGCTTGTCCAGGGTCGGAGCCCGAAGGACGCGCTCCGCATGGGAATCGACCTTGCCGGCGGCTCCGACCTGATCTTCCAGATTGATACCGAAAAGGCGGCGCAAGAAGAAAAGAAAATTACGCCGCAGGTGATGCAGCGGCTGATCGGCGCAGTCACCCGCCGGCTCGATCCGGCTGCTCAAGAACAAATCACTGTTCGCCAGGTGGGCAGCGACCGAATCGAGGTCATTATCCCCGGTGCCGACCGTGAGGTGGTTGAGCAAAAAAAGAAACAGATGACCCGGCTGGGAACTCTCGAATTCGCCATCTTGGCGAACATGCGCAAGCATCGGGAAATCATCCGGCAGGCGCAAGCCAGCCCGGACCCTGTTTTGCGTCGCGAAGGCCAGGTTGTCGCCGCGTGGCGCGAAGTCGGATGGGAGGAAAAGAACAAGATTCGCACGCAGAAGCCGGTCTACGCCGACGCGGAGACCGTGCAGCGCGAAGTCGAGCGGGCAGGGCAAAAGGTTCGCGAGCTCTTAGTTATTTACGAACCCCCGAAACGCCGCGTGACGGGCCAATATCTGACACGCGCTTATCAAACCGTGGATCGCACGGGCGGCGTTTGCGTCGGCTTTTCGTTCAATTCGACCGGTGCCGCCCTATTCGGTCGCTTGACGCGTGAGAACGCTCCGACGACGGACGGCTTCCACAGCCGGCTTTCGATCCTTTTGGATGAGCAGATCCAGTCCGCCCCTGGCATCAACGAGCCGATCGAAGGGGGAAGCGGCATCATCGAGGGACACTTCACGGTTGCCGAGGTCAACGAACTGATCAACGTGCTGAACGCAGGCGCGCTGGAGGTTCCACTGATCACTGAGCCGATCAGCGAATTGACGATCAGTCCAACTTTGGGGCTCGACGTTCAACAAAAAGGCATGACGGCGATCGTGCTGTCGTCCGTTCTTGTCTATGTCTTCATGCTCGTTTATTACCGGTTTTCCGGCCTGGTGGCCGACATCTGCCTGACGCTGAACCTCATTCTGCTATTAGGCAGCATGGCCGTCATCGACTCGGCCTTCACGCTCCCCGGTTTGGCTGGTATCGCGCTCACCATCGGTATCGCCGTCGACTCAAACGTACTGATTTACGAGCGGATGCGAGAAGAATTGGAACGGGGTTCCAGCCTGCGGATGGCCATCAAGAACGGCTTCGACCGGGCCTTTTCCGCCATTATCGACTCCAACGTCACGACCCTGATTTCCGCGGTCATTCTCTACATGATCGGGACCGACCAGATTCGCGGCTTTGCCGTGACCCTGTTTATCGGCCTGGTCGTGAGCTTGTTCACCGTGCTGTATTTCGGACGACTGCTGTTCGAGATCGCCGAAAGAAAGCGGTGGATCACCAAACTCCGGATGATGAAGCTACTGGGCCACACCGATATCGATTTCATCGGCAAGCAGAAGTACTGCTGGTTCGGCTCGGCTGTCATCATTATCGGCGGGCTGGCGTGCTTCGCGTACCGCGGCAACGACAACTACGACGTCGACCTGAGCGGCGGCACGATGGTGACATTCCAATTCACCGATCCCCAAAACATCAGCGAGGTCCGGCAGAAACTCGAAAGCAAGCTGGGCAGCATTTCGCTCGAACGCCTGACAATGCCGGGTGAACGCCAGACGGGCGACGAAGGCAAGCAATTTCGAGTTCGCACGAAGGAGCAGGACCTGCGGAAGGTCCGCGAAGAAGTCGCTGAAGCGCTGGCCGGCTCCGGCTTGCGCCGCGTGACGATGACTTACGGTCCCGTCACCGACATCACCGCCACTCCGACGCCCGCGCCCGGGTCAAAGGACGCGGCGATTCCGGCCGCCGATGTCGATTCGTCCCGCTTTGCCGGCGGACATGAGGCACCGGTGAGCTTCAGCTCTGAAATCAACACGGCAACCGCCCACGATTATTTCTTGGGCGAGCTGGAGAAGCTCGCGGATGCAAACGGCCGCAAGAAATACGATCAGGCATCCAATCTGTTTGAGTTCGTTGGGACTGCCGGCGCGGGAATGAAAACGGGTGACTTTCAGGTCAAGCGCTTCTCGAAGATGGTACTCAAGACGACCTCGGCCATCGCGAAAGACGATGTCCAGAAAGCGCTGGCCGCCATGGAAAAGACGATGGCGGCGTCTCCCGCCTTCGACCAGGTCAACACTTTCGAGGGCGGCGTCGCCGAGGAGATGAAGCAGAAGGCCGTTCTCGCCTTGGTGGTGAGCTTCATTGCCATCATCATTTATCTGTGGTTCCGGTTTGAACGGGTCGTTTACGGCCTGGCGCTCATTCTTGCCGTCATCCACGACTGCCTGCTCGTGCTGGGCATGATCGCCGTCGGCGCTTACGCCAGCCGGCTTCCGTTTGCGCATTATTTGGGCTTGGAAAACTTCAAGATCGATATGGACATGATTGCCGCGTTCATGACGATTGCCGGCTATTCGCTCAACGACACCATCGTCGTTTTTGACCGGCTGCGCGAAATTAAAGGGAAGAATCCGATCATCACTGGCCAGTTGGTGAACCTGGCCGTTAATCAGTGCCTCGCGCGAACCTTCCTCACCTCGTTTACTGTCTTCATCGTCGTGTTCGTGCTTTACGTTCGCGGCGGAGAAAGCCTGCACGGTTTCGCGTACGCCTTGTTTTGCGGCATGATCACGGGAGTTTACAGTACGGTCTACATTGCCAGCCCGGCCGTCTTATGGATTGCCGGCCGCCAAGGCGATAAAACGGCCAAAGCGCCGGCCGCGACTCCCGCGGCTGCCGTTCGCTGATCCGATGATCTTTCGCGGAAAGTGCGTCGCCGCAGGCATCGCCGAAGGGCGAACACACGTTGTCGACGTCGGTAGCTGGCTGGCGTCGGCGCTGGCCCGCGAAAGTTTGCGCAGCGCGGACCAGGAAATCGAACGCCTGGAGGCGGCCCGCGGCCGCGCCGGACGCGAGCTGGAGCGAGTGCGAGTCCTGCTGGCACAGCGCGGCCGTTCCCAGGACGCCGGCATCTTTGCGGCCCAAGCGATCATGTTAGGAGACCCCAAGCTGGTCGGGCGGATGGAGGAAGAAATCCGCAAAAACCTCCAGTCGGCCGAGGCCGCCGTCGCCCGCGTTTCGATCGAGTTTCACAACGCACTCAAAGCCAGCGACGTGTCGATGATTCGCGACAAGGCGGTCGACGTCTTGGACGTCGGCCAACGACTGGTGCGCTGCCTCGACGAATCCACAAAGACGGAAGTCCCAACGGCCGACGTGATCGTCGCATCGTCGGTCGTGCCGAGTCAATTGGTGCGATACGCCCATCAAGGAATCGTCGCGATCATCGTCGAAAACTGTGGTTCCAAGTCGCACACAGCGATTCTCGCGCGGGGACTTGGCATCCCCATGGTCACCGGAATCGATGGCGCAGTGACTCGCATTCGCGACGGCGCACCGGTCGCGATCGATGCAACCGCCGGCCTCGTGATTGTCGATCCTGGCCCGGCCGACGAGGAAACAGTTCGCCGCATCCGCGAGTCAAAGACTCCCGTGCCGTTGGCGGTATTGGCCGCCGTGCCTCGGGCGACTAAAGACGGCGTTCCGGTTTCGATTCTGCTCAATATCAGCGATCCGCTGGAAGCTGCGAATGTCTCTGCGGCAGGAGTCGCGGGCGTTGGATTGTTCCGGACTGAATTTCTCTATATGGACCGCACTTCCTGGCCGGATGAAGACGACAGCTTCCAGACCTATCGCCAAGTTGCTGCCGCACTCGGCGAGGGTGAGCTCAATATTCGCCTGGCGGATTTCGGCGCGGAGAAGTGTCCGGCGTACGCCGATATACCCGTCAATCGCAACCCCAGCCTGGGAGTCCGCGGCATCCGCCTGCTCTTGGCTCGTCCGGATATTCTCGAGCCCCAGGTGCGAGCTCTCGCCCGACTGGCGCGCACTCGCTCGCTCACAGTGTTATTGCCGATGATCGACACGCTCGACACTTTGCTGCAGACTCGCGGCGAACTTTGTCGCATTTGCGGCGTTGCGGAGGGCGGGGACCTGCCGTTTCGTTTGGGGAGCATGATCGAAGTGCCGTCGGCCGCGCTGATGATCGAGGACCTCATCGGTCACGTCGATTCGATCTCGGTCGGCTTGAACGACCTGACTCAATATCTGTTGGCTGCGGACCGCGATGACGAATTTGTCGAGTCGTACCACGATCCGCTGCAGCCGGCCGTCCTGCGTCTTCTGCACCAACTCGTCCAATCGGCGAACGCGCATGGAAAGCCTGTGACAATGTGCGGCGAACTGGCGGGCGATCCCAAGCTGACGGCCCTGATGCTGGCTTTGGGCGTGCGCCGCATCAGCGTTTCGCGTTCACATGTTAGCCGGATTGCCGCTGCCTTGGCCAATTTGTCGATCAGCGAGGTGGCCTCTCTCGGTCCGGCCGTCTTGCAATGTTCGACGGGGCGGGAAGTGCGGCAGTTGCTTCAGGCCCGCGGCATGATCACATGAATGCGAACGATACCTGCGGCGGCGTGAGAGACGTCGTTCTGGAACCGCGTTGCATTGCCAGCGTCTGATTCAGCTCTCGATTCGCGTCCGCGTCACTCGGTGACACGGACAGCACATACTTGAATTGATCGATCGCTTCCTTGAATCGACCCTGGGCGCGTAGCGCGATGCCGATATTCATGTGGCAATTGAGCAGGCGGGGATTGATCGCCAGCGCGCGTTGGCAATAAGTGATCGCCTCCGCGTAGTCCCGTGTCTCGATGCACAACGTTCCCAGATTTACGTACGCCTGGACATGCTCGGGATTAATGGCAAGGGCGCTTAGGAATTGTTCCTTGGCTTCCTGGTACCTGTGATTCATGCCCAGCAGCACGCCGAGATTCGTGCGTGCTTCGGTATCCTGGTTGTTGAGCGCCAGCGTCGCGCGGTAATGCTCGGCCGCCTCATTCAGGCGGCCGACCGATTGCAGGCCGACGGCCACATTGTACTGCGTTTGTGGATCTTGCGGCGCCATGCGGACGGCTGCTTCCAAGAGGCCAATGCCCTCGTTGGCTTGGCCGTGCGACAACAGCGCGAAGCCGAGGGCGCTCGTGGCCAAAGGGTTGTTCCCCCCACAGTCGACCGCGTGATGAAACAGCGTGATGCTGTCGCGCCAGTAACCGACCTGGACAAAACACGCGGCCCCCAGCGCGACGAGGCCCGCGATCGAAGCGACTGGAAGCACGCGCGTCCGAATCATCCCAACGGGCACGAGGTCGGAAACCAGCCACACGACTGCCAGAAACAAACCGATCAGCGGGAAGTATGTGTAACGATCGGCCATCTGCTGGCTGCCGACTTGCACGATGCCGATCATGGGGACGAGCGTCCCGAGAAACCAGGCCCACCCCACAAACAAATACGGATTTTTGCG
>CAYWOV010000019.1:0-12207 GCA_964459965.1 uncultured Planctomycetaceae bacterium
CGGCTAGCCGACTTCCCCGCTTGTGGAAGTCTTCGTTATCCAAGCCTTGCCGGTTTTTTTGGGGGGCTTGATGGCGAACCGACCCGTCGGCCCAGCATGTGCTCCGCTTGACTCCCTGAGTCATCTGGCTCTTGAGGCACTTGGCTCTCTGAGTCAGTCGGCTCCGTGGGACAAGGGATCGCTTGGTTGGGAAAATCGGTGTCAGGGCAGCACCGTCTTTCTTGATGGACTCGTTTGAACGTAAAAGCCCCGATGAGCACGATTGCCGTCGGGCGATGGCTACCTTTTCTGGGACCGCGGAAGCGGTCTAGAGGGCTATATACCCGCGTGCAAACGCGTGTGGGCCGAATCAGAGGTAGTCGACCGGGCTGGTACGTGACACCAGCCGGAACATAGAGCCAGCCGGATATATGAAGCCAGCCGGACACGCGATGCCAACTGGTAATACGAAGCCACGCTGGATTGCGCGCCCGCGTCGCCTGGCCGAGCAAAGGGCCGCCCGGCAATAGCTGAAAAATCCCCGGCAATCCCTGACAAACCAGAGGCCGACGGCAGCGGTGTGTCAACCCGACGAGGTAAAAGAAAAGATCGACGCCGAGATTGGTTCGGCATCATCAGTGTGGTGTTTCCCAAACAGATGGGATCGACAGTCCCCGAAGCACCAACGACGGCGTCAGCTTGTTCTTAGTTCTCGCCCCATTTTGTTGTGCGGAAAAAGGGGTCTCACCTCTTTAACGCTGGACCTCGAAACCGAGTCTGGACAGAACGGTCCAGTCTACTCTCTACTCTGCGGCCTTTTTTGAACTTGATCACGGACTAATGCGAATGACCGAACAAAGCTCTGGTTCCCCTGCCCGCGGCCGACGTCGGACCGCGCGTCGCACGGAAGAAGCGCCCGAGACCCGGGTGCCGGAAGAGCCCCGCGCCAGTGAGGACGACTTCGGCGCGGGCGTGGAGGACGCCCCCGGTCCCTGGGAATCGCGTGCGGAGGCCTTCGACTCAGGCCCGGAGGACTCAGATCGCGGTGTCCGGGATTACGTCGAGCGGGACTCGGGCGATTCCGGAGGGGATGAATCCGCAGGGAATGAATCCGGTCCTGGTGATTCCGAACAGGGTGAATCGGGGTCGGGCGAGCCGGGAGCCGAAGGCGAGCGTCCAGGTTTTGGCGGAGGTGGTTACGATTCGGGAATGCCGCGTCGGCGACGTCGCCGACGTCGCCGACGGACTCCTGGGGGATATGGCGACCAGCCGCAGCAAGGTCCGCCGCAGCGCGGGCCGCGCGGCGGTCACTACCAGCAGCACGGTCAGCGGGGCGGGCGGCCGCGCGGGCGGCAAATGGGTCCCCAACAACCCAGGCCGACTCACGTTCCCCGGACAAACGGACAAGAAATGACCGGCGCGGCCGAGGGCGTGCTGGAACTGCATCCCAAGGGTTACGGGTTTCTTCGCGATATCAAGAAGGATTATGCCGCGCAGGACACCGATCCCTTTGTTTCCAGCTCGCTGATCGAGAAGTACAGTCTGCGTCCGGGAATCTTGATCCGCGGAGAAGTTGGCCCGGGCTCAAATTCGCAGGGCCCGCGGCTGCGGTCGATCGATCTTGTGGACGGCCGCTCTCTGGACGATTTCGCGAAGATCAAAAGGTTCGATGAATTGACTGCGATCAACCCCTTCGAGCACATCAAGCTCGAGACGGGGCCACAACCGATCAGCATGCGCGTTATGGATCTTTTGACACCAATCGGCAAAGGACAGCGTGCGCTCATCGTGGCTCCGCCGCGGACCGGTAAGACGATTTTGCTCCAGCAGATCGCCGAAGCTGTCAGCCGCAATCATCCTGAAATTCATCTCATCGTGCTCTTGATCGACGAGCGTCCGGAAGAGGTGACCGAAATGCGCCGCAACGTGCGCGGCGAAGTCATCGCTTCCTCCATGGATCGCGATGTCGAAAGCCACGTTCGCACGAGCCAGCTCATCATGGAGCGGGCCAAACGAATTGCCGAATCGGGCGGTGAGGTGTTCGTGTTGCTCGACAGCATCACGCGCACCGCGCGGGCCTTCAATAAGTGGGTCGGCAACACGGGTCGCACGATGTCGGGCGGGCTCGACGTCAAGGCGATGGACATTCCGAAAAAGATGTTCGGAACGGCCCGGCGCTTCGACGAAGGGGGCTCCCTCACGGTCGCAGCGACCGCGCTCATCGACACCGGCAGCCGGATGGACGAGGTGATCTTTCAGGAGTTCAAGGGCACGGGCAACATGGAGATGGTTTTGAGCCGCGATCTTGCCGACCGCCGGATCTGGCCGTCCATCGACATCACTCTCTCCGGGACGCGCAGGGAAGAAAAGATTCTTCCTGCCGAGGCGCTCGAGAGCATCGTCATGCTGCGACGCAGCCTGGTCTCGATGAGTCCGGTGGAAGCGATGGAGCAGTTGATCAAGACGCTGCAGCGCTTCCCAACGAACAAAGAGTTCCTGGCGAAAGTGAAGTCGGTCCTTTAGGAACTCGACAAGAGTACGTAAGTCTCGATGCGTGGCGCTCGTCCAGCTCGGTTACGGGCAAGGGTAAGTGAAGCCACGGTAGTAATGCCACGGCCCGACCAAGAGCGTGTCCGGAACGATTACTCCCCCGGAATAAATTGCCGGTCGCTGGATCGAGATTCCGTTGCGATGCCGACTCTCAATGCGGGCCATCCGCTCGCGGGCCTCGAAACTGGCCCGTTCGTAGATCCGCTGTTCGGCCGCAGTCATATGCCGGCTGGTCGCAGCGTCTTTCTCGTAGACGCTCGGATCGGGGGATTGGGCCAGAAGCGGGGCGGCAGTTCCCAATGCCACACACAAACCAAAGCCGGTCAATAGGTTCCGCATGCTCAACTCCGGGGGGAATGGCCCGCCTGAAAGACCCTATTCGAACGATCCTTACCGATAAGATCGGTCGTAACGATTGCAGAGTTTAGGGCGGTTTGAGTTTTTAATCCGATCGACAAGCCAGCGCATCTTCGGCATTCTCCGGAAATCCTCCTTTCGCTACACTCCCGCGCTTTTCTGGATCGAAATCGGCCGTTCACTAGGATAAAGCCGGGGAGTGCCGCCTCATGGGATCACGTCACTCGCTTCGCGTGCTTGCTATCGTTGTTTCGGTCCTTGCATCCCGCGTTGGCGGCCCCGTCGCCCGCGCCGAAGAGGCGCGGACTCTCAAGGGACATACGGGCGGCGTAACGGCTGTCGCCTTCTCGCCTGACGGCAAAACCTTGGCCTCGGCCAGCACCGACGCGACGCTTAAGCTGTGGAACGTCGAATCCGGAGAGCTTCGTACGACCTTGACAGGACATCCCGGCGCCGTTTTATGCGCGGCCTTTTCACGGGACGGGAAAGCGTTAGCGTCAGGGGGTGATGATTCGAACGTCTGGCTTTGGGATGTAGCCGAGGGAAAAGTCATCGCAAAGTTGTCGGCGCACAGCTCGAAGGTGAAATGTCTCGCCTTTTCGCCCAGCGGGGCGCAGCTGGCGACCGGGGGAGAGGACATGACGATCCGCTTGTGGAACGTTAGGACCCGCCAGCTCCGGGCCACTCTCAAGGGTCATACCTGCGCGGTGCACTGCGTAGCGTTTGCGCCCGCTGGAGATTTTCTGGCGTCGGGAAGCGGAGACCAAAGCCTCAAACTGTGGAACGTGGCACGGGCTTGCGAGCAAACTCCTGACCGTTTTCTCGAACGAGAACGACGCGGTCCCATCCTGTCGGTCGCGTACTCTCCAGATGGCCTCGATTTGGCGATGACGACGAATGACTTTGTCGCGATCTGGGAGCTAAGCCATCCTGAGCGGCGATTCGCTTTGGCCGCTCGGCGCAAAGGATCGATTTGGTGCGCTCGCTACTCGCCGCAAGGGACTTTCGTCGCGGCCGCCTGCGGCGCAAACTATTCGCGTTCCGGCCGCCACGACGGAAAAGACGGTCCGTCAGGCCGCGCGCCCCAGCTCAAGGAAAACGAAATCCGCCTATGGGACGCTTCGACCGGACGAGAACTCGGAAGCCTGAACGGTCACTCCGGTCCTGTCCGATCGCTTGCTTTTTCCCCTGCCGGCACGCTTCTGGCCACAGGAAGCGCCGACAAGACAGTTATGCTTTGGGATATGGCCAAGTACGGGGATGCGCCGATTTTGCCTCCGGTTCCCGAACTCTCGGCGTCAACCGCCGACCTTGTCTCGCTGTCGCTGCAGGAATCCATGCCGGCGATCGAACCAATGTGCGACGTTTCGGCCTTGAGTTGTGACGACGACGTCACGCTCTTGGTTTCAGGTGAAGGTGGATCGAATCCTTCCAAGCCCTCTGCAGGCAAGGGCAAAGGCAAGGAAACGACTCGGGGCAAAGTCGCGTCGAAGTCCGCTCAATCCTCGCATTCCTATTCGAATCCTCTTAAGAGCACGTTGCGCGAGTTCCGCGACGGCGTTGTCGGAAGCGGTGGATCGGCAGGAAGAGGCGGGGGAGGGGGCGGAAAAGACGAAGGTCGCCGGAAGTAAGCCAAGTCGTTTCAGGCAGCTGACTCGCCGAGCATCTGCCGAAGGGTCGGCAGCGAGTCTTCACCCCCTTCAATCAGGCACACGTAAACCACCTCTCCGTCTGTCCAGCTAACGCTGACCGATTCCCCGATTTGGGCGGGCAAATATTCACTCGGCTGTGCGGTTGCTAACGAAACGGCTGTCGGCGGCGCGCGGAGCTGCCGGAGGGGAATGACCGCCAGCAAGCCGTGCGTAACATGACGCTGCCTGCCCGGAATTAGGAAGCCGTAAACCGCGAACTCATGTCCTCGACTGTCAGTCAATCCTTTCGCAATCTGCCGGCAACTCCACTGCAATTTCTTCCAGGCCGGATCCGTTGGCAGCCGGCTGGCTGTCCGTTCGCCTTTAAAATCGCGGAGCGAGTCCAACGACGCGAAATCGATCTGCGTAAGCCTTTCGCGGACATCTTCGACCGAAAAACGCGGAGTCAACACCCAAATCACACTAAAGAACCCGATGGCCGCGACAGCGGCGCACGCCGCGACAGGCAACAATCCGCGCGGCAATCGGCGCCGCGGCTGGCGGAGTCCTTCTGCCGGTGCTGGCGCGGCTGTGGCCGGCTCGGCCGCCACGCCTCTCTCTTCGGCGGGCGCTTCGCACGCTTCGGCAACCGATTCCAGAGCCGAGAGCCTGGCGACCAACTTCTCCTGCGCGCCGCGAGGGACGTCGACGGAGCGCATTACGCGTCCGATCTTGCGGTCGAGCGCCCGGCGGTTCTTCACGATCACCCGGCAACGACGGCATTCAGTCACGTGCGACTCGGCAGCTGCGAGATCCCCATCCGGAAGGCCGGACGGGCCGGTCCGCTGGCAATCGAGAATCTCAAGTGCGATTCGACAATCCATCGCTCGAGTCCAAAAACCGCCGTTCAAATTCGGGACACGTCGGCCACATTCAATGTGCCGGCGAAGACTGCATACTTTCCATCCGCCGGCGCAAATAGGCTTTGCCTCGGGCGAGGCGGCTCATCACGGTGCCGATCGGTACGTTCATCTGTTCGGCGATCTCACGATAGGTGAGTTCATCGAAATAAAACAAAATCAGGGGCGCCCGAAACTCTTCGGGCAGCTCGTTGAGGATTTGCTGTAACTCGTCGGAATCGATTGTCGCGTCCGGGGTTATCTCCTCCGCAGGCTCCGCGACCGCTCGCAAGGGGATCATTCGCGCCGAGCGCCGCAGGGACACACGGGTCAGAAAGGTATTTCTCAGGATCGCACAGAGCCATGCCTTGGCCGAGTCTCGGTCGCGCAGCTGGTCAAGGCGCCGGTGTGCGGTCAAAAAGGCTTGTTGCGTCAGATCTTCCGCCTCTTCGACCGATCCGCAGAGGCGAAAGGCATAACGGTACACCAGCGGATAGTGAACACACGCGAGCTCCGACAGGCTCACAGTGTTTCGACCTTCGTCCATGGTGACCTCGTGATTAAAGACACGCTTCGGGCTTCGTTTATTCCCGCAAGACTGAAACCGCAACGAGCCGGCTATCTCGGGCGCTCGCTAACTTTCGGCCAGTTCTGCATTTCAGGGTAAGTAATTGGCGGCCCGATGTCCAATTTGTCACTTCCTCTGCAAGCCACCATCGTCCCTGTTCTGGGAATAAAACTGGACTGCTCCACGTCCCAACATGCGCCAATCAAAATGACCAAAGGACGGTCGAGAAAACTGCCGCCTCGCCTCTCAGAGTTGAAGAACTCGTCACCAATTGGCAAGCTGTTAACTTATCGTACGGTCCGTTCAAGGATCCATTGTTGAAGGAGATTGCACCATGCGTACTTTCCGCACCTTTTTGGCCGTTGCTATGCTGGCCAGTTTTGCGATCGGTTGCGAGCAAGAAGCGCCGAAGAAAGCCCCTGAGCAAAAGTCCGACTTAGGCGCACCGGCCAGCCCCGATACGGCCACGACTCCGGCAACGAAGAAGTGAGCGATTTCGCCAGCCTGTGCGATCACAATATCTGAAGGGGCTCACTCGCCGACGAACTTCCAGAACTCATCCTCGCCCTCCTCGTGTGGAGTGGCTGGCTGGTTTGGTTTGGGGCGTTGCGGTGTCGCGCCCGGTTTGCGGGCAGGCGACTTCTGAATTTTGATCGTCTCTGTCGATGCCGGCTTGCGCGGCTTGGACGTCGCGGCGGACGGGGCCGGCTGGGGCACCGGCGGAGGTGATTTTGCCGCCGGCTTTGCCACACTCGGCTTGGGAGCGGCCGGCTTGCCGGGGCTCGGCGTGATCTTCCCGGCTTTGACCGCGCTCCACTTTTGCGCGCATTTGGGACACGCGCCGTTTGCTCCAAGCGGACCACCACAGTCATCGCACAAAGCGACTGGGCCTGCTGTCTTCTGGTCGAAAAATGCAGTCCATTTTTCGTCGGAAAGGTCTGTCGCAGGTTTTTCGTCGGCGTCTGCTTGCTGCTTGAAGGGGTTGATCGGGATTTTATCGGCGAGTACGACCGAGTCGGACCCCCCGCGCGGATCGGAGGCGAGTTGTGCGACAAGGTTCTCCTGCCGCAGGATTTCCGTGTCAGCCGACTTGCCGCTGGCCGCATCTTTCGCCGAAACGTGGACCCTGGCCTGCGGGTCATAGCTGATCGTCACGTCGATGATGGAGCCTTCGGGCAGGTTCGGAGGCAGCCCGTCAATCTTGCAATCGCCAAGGACGACGTATGGCTGTTCCGGGTCCGTACCGCTCTCGACAATCATCAAATGCACGCGTTTTTGATTGGGCACGACCGTACCAAATTGCTGCGTGGCGGCGGCAGGCAGCGGCGTGTTCGACTTGATGAGGTAATGCGGGATGCGGGTGTGCGTCGCCATGTCGCGCACGAGGATGCCGAGTTCCCGCGCGTTCACGCTTTGCTGCTTCACTTGGGCCAATCGCTCACTTGCATCCTCGTTAAGGATGGAGCGAGCGAACTTGTCATGTGCCAAGAGCATGCCGGCGTAGTAGGTGGCGCCCTGAGCAATCGACAGATCGGGTGAGAGGGCCGTGTTGAGCGTCCGGCCGCTGAGTTGTTTGAGCCGGCTGCGGATCATGGGCATCCGCGATGCGCCGCCTGTTACCAGGACGACGTCCACATGTGCCCAACCCAGCTTGTTGTCCTTCAGCAGCTTCAATGTGATCGCTTCGGTGCGATCGACAAGCGGTTTGGTGAGCTTTTGAAACTGTTCAAGTTCCAATTGGTAAGTCTTGCGAGATCCACCGTGCGTGCAGGTCAAGGCCGCTCGCGGGCGCACGGAGAGGCCGCGTTTGGCCTGTTCCACCTCGAGCGCCAAAGCCTGCAGGCTTTCCGGCTCGCCGCGAGGATCGTCCCGGAATTCTTTCGCGAATTGCGAGCCGATAGCGTCGATCAGCGATTGGTTCCAATTGATTCCGCCCAAATGGAGGTCACCGCTGCTGGCGATGACCGTGACCTCGTTTTTGCGATAACGGACCAGTGAAAGATCGAACGTTCCGCCACCGAGGTCGTAAACGAGAATCCGCTGCTCGCCGGCCAGCTCCGAGAACCATAGCCCTTCGCTGCCCAGCACGTAACAAAGTGCGGCCGCGACCGGCTCGTTGATCACGTCAACGCGTTCCAAACCCGCGGCGTGTCCGGCTTGCATGGTCGCGTGCCGCTGCACATCGCTGAACTGCGCGGGGACGGTGATCACGGCCTGAGAGATTGGTCCGATCTTCTCTTGCGCCGCCGACAGCAGTTTTTTGAGGATCAACGCCGAAATGTCGATGGGACCGTACGGCCGGCCGTTAATCCACCACCGCTTGCCGACGTCTCCCATGAACCGCTTGGCGTTCTCGACGACGCGATCCGGAGCGCGGATCGAATTTCGCAGCGCCTCGGTTCCGATAATCGGGTGCTCGCCCTCAAACAACACAACCGACGGCGTGGAGAGCTCGCCTTCCTGGTTCGGGAGCGTCACCGGCTCGCCGCTCTCGTTCAGATGAGCGATAACCGAATAGGTCGTTCCGAGGTCGATTCCGACAGCCTGTGTGGGAACCATATGCTGCACCATGCTAACATTGATTGTAGTGCGGAGCGAGGGGTTTCGGAATGGGCTACCTGGAAGGAAAAGAGGCCGATTCGATGCCGATTCCAGGCGCACGGCGGCCGTCGCCGGCGAATCGCCGCGGTTCCTGGGCCAGGCCACGGGTTGGCCACCTGTTTCTGTATCTCACCCTCCTGGTAACGTCGGCAATTGCGGCCGGATCCCGACGTACCATTTTTGCCGATCCGCTGCCTACGCGATACCGGACGCAAAGTCGGTTCAGCGCGGCCCTCGACCGGCCGATTTCAGCGAGTTGGAAGGGAGTCGCGCTGCGAGCGATTTTGCGGCGTCTTTCCCGTGAACGCGAGGTCGCCATCCTACTCGACCGCCGCGTCGACCCCGAGCAACTGATCGAAATCGATACCGGCGAACGCACGTTCGCTTCGGCGGTCGATGGAATTGCACGACTGGCTCACCTGGCTGTTTCACGAGTCGGTAATTGCCTTATCGTGGCCCCGCTGCCGGCGGCTTTTCGACTGCGGACGCTGGTCGCCCTTCGCGAAAGGGAGCTGGCCGAACCCGATCTCGATGCTTTCGACCGTTTGGCCCGGTTAAAAACTCTGCGTGCCACCATCCGCTGGGACGATTTGGATCGCCCCGTCGACGTTGTGCGAACAATCGGGCGACAATTCGGCCTTTCCATTGCCGGCATCGAACAGATTCCACACGATCTGTGGGCGGGTGCCGTTTGTCCCGAGGCGACCGCCGCGGAAGCGCTTTCCCTCGTCCTCAACCAATTTGACCTGACGTTTGAATGGACCGATCACGGCGGCGGAGTTCGACTCGTCGCCATACCGCCGTCGGTCGCGATTGAGCGGAAATACGCCCTTCACGGCAAGCCGGCGGGCGATGCACTCCGCATGCTCCGCTCGAAAATCGAGGGCATCGATGCCGATATTCGCGACGGAAAGCTGGTTGTTCGCGGATCCGTGGAGCAGCTCGAAATCGTCGCCTCTATCCTGGGAATCGCAAAAGGATCCGTGCACAACACGGGAAAGCGGCCCTCAACTCCGCTGGAAAGACAATCATTCACATTGCAGGCTCACGGCGTGAGTCTGCGGGACCTTTTCGACGAACTGAGAAAACAGGGACTCACGATTCAGTACGATGCCGAGCAACTCCAGAAAGCGGGCATCGATCTCACACAAAAAGTTTCGATCGATTTGCCGCAACTTCCGGCCCCGCAGTTTTTCAAACGTCTGCTCGATCCGTTCTCCCTGACTTGCCACTTCACTCACACGGCCGTCGTGATCGAGCCAAAGTAGCTCTTGCCGCCGGATCGTGCGACGAGGTGCGACGGCGTCATTCGCCCAGGCCGAAGAGCCGCCTGAGCGCCTCCAGCAGGTTATGCGGCGTCCCGTTACGGGCCTCATCGCGAAGGGCTTCCAGCGGCGGGTGCAGCAGCTTGTTGACGATCAACTCGATCGACCGCTTGATTTCCTGACGGTCGCCGTCGTTGAGGTGGCGGAGTTTCGCGAAGAGCCGGCGTTCCTCGTCTTCGCGGACCTGATTCCACTCCGCGCGGAGCTTTGAAATGATCGGTCCTGTTGCCTTGTGATTGATTGCGTGAACGAAGTGGCCGGTTTCTTCGTCGATGATTCGCCGAGCGCGTTCAATCTCCTTCGCACGCTGCCGGCGGTTTTTTTCACACGTTGCCTCCAAGGCCTCAATGTCGTAAAGGAAGACATTCTCGTCGACGTCGCCAACCGCTGGCTCGAAATCACGTGGAGTCGCCAGGTCGAGAATGAAGACCGGCTTATCGGCTGAGCGTCGTCGTATAGCGGTAAAGCGGGCCGCATCGACGATCGGCGCCGAGGCCCCGGTCGTGCTGACGATCACATCGGCCCGGGCCATCAAAGCGTCGAGTTCCTCGAACGGCCGCGCTTTCCCGCCCCAGTCGGCTGCCAATCGTTCGGCCCGTTCGAGGCTGCGATTGACGACGACAATTTCACGGACCCCTTCGTCCTTGAGATACCGCAGCGTCTCCTCGGCCATTTCGCCCGCGCCGATGACCACGAGGGTCTTGTCGCTAAAACGGTCGAAAATGCTCTTGCCGAATTCACCCACGGCGACGCTGGCGACCGAGACCCGTCCCTCCGACAAGGCTGTCTCGCTTCGGACGCGCGCGGAAACCCGCATGGCTCCTTGAAAAAGTGCGTGCGTGAGGGGCCCGCAAGCTCCGTTGTCCTGCGCGACTCGATACGCCTCCTTCACCTGGTTCACGATCTGCGGTTCTCCCAGCACCATGCTGTCGAGACTGGAAGAGACCTCGAAGAGATGACGCACGGCCTCCGGACCTGTTTGTGCCAACAGCGTCCCGCAAAGATCGTCGCGGGAAACGCCGTGAAACTGCGAAAGGAACTCGGCGACTTGCTCTTCGGTCGGCGTCTCGCCGGCCAAGTCCCGGCCGGGCTCATCTTGAGCCGTGTAAATCTCGACACGATTGCACGTCGAGAGGACAACATGTTCGGATTTCGGAAAAATTGTCCGGAGCGATTGGTAGGCACGGCTCAGCTGCTCCGCCGAGGCGAATGCCAAGCGTTCGCGGACCGCCAGCGACGTCGTGTGGTGGCTGCAGTAGACGACCTGCACGTTCATCGCGAACGAGCCTCCGCCTTCCACACGACAACTTGTGGCGCCGGCTCGCGAACGTTGGACTGCGCCGCGGCCCGGTGTCCTCCCGTGAGGATTTGCAAACCGATCAGCGTGATCAAGAGAAATCCGAACGCATAGGCGGTCCTCAGCGCAATCTGCTTTCCGCCAAGATGGTCGGCTCGCAACAACCAAAGAAAGAAAGCGACCATCACAATCCAGACAACGAAACTTCCCACAACCAGCGGATCGCCGAAGCTGATCGGGCCTGCCGTATTCCGAGTGAGAAACACGAGACGCACCCCCGTCAGGAGCCCCAGTGTCAGGAGAGGGATCGAAATAATCACCGACCACCAATTCAATCTCGCCAGCGTCGCCAGGCTTGGGAGCGACAAGCCTGTTTGAACGGGCTGCTTTTGCTTCAGGCGGCGGTGCTGCACGAGATACATCAGGCTGAACACAAAGCCGATAATGACGCCCGCGACTCCAAAGACCAGGAACGATGCATGCAACATCCCCCAGCCGCGGAGCGCGGCTTGTTGGGAATCCCGCGCCCCTAAATCGGTCGCCCCGGCAAGGGCTGGGCTTGTCGCATTTCCCGCGAGATCGGAAGCACCAATCAGGAGCAAAACCACAGGCAGGATGAACAACCCCATCGGTATGTCGCGGTCGATGAGCCACAAGACCAGCGACAAAAACAGGTAAAACACAACCGCCGTCCAAGCCAGGACGAGAAGCCAATCGTGAGCCGAGCTCAAAAGCGGCGGAAGGTCAGTCGCATTGCTGCGGGCGACAAGATAGATGCTTTGCGCCAAAAGGCCGGCGAATCCGAAACCGAGACCAAGAGCCCGCAAAAGTGCGCCGCCCCGCAAGAGCCGCAGGCCGTCGAGCGTGAGCGCGACGACGTAGCTCGCAAAAAAGCAGAACACATGAACGTGGGACATTTCCAAATTATAGCGGCACCGGACGAGCAAGGGCCGGCCTTAGAGCGCTTACCACCCAGATCGAGCGGTCCCGTGGCGGAAAC
>CAYWOV010000020.1:0-12159 GCA_964459965.1 uncultured Planctomycetaceae bacterium
CCGATCCGATCGCTGTAGGCACACGCGTAGTCCCACCAGTCGACGACTTTGACAATCGAAGCAGGAGCAAGCCCGCCAATCAGCATCGGCTTATCCTCCGACTTTGCATTCTCTCGCAAGGGTGGGGCGAAGACTGTGTTTTCGGCAATGATGCGAACCCGGCGGGTGGATTTGCCGCCGGAAGGCGAGACGGAACCGGCGTCAAAGTGAAAATACTCCTCTCCCGCGGCAAACGTGCAGGCGGACAAATCGAGCACGGGCAGCGCGGACGCAGCGACCGGCAGGCGCAAGTCGAGCACCCGTCCGTTGGCGGCCAGCACGGAATTCTCCAGGATCAGGTTTCGCGAGTTCAGATCGCCGGACAAATCGGTCTTGCTGGTTCGGAGGAAGCTGTTGCGGATCTCACCGCATGTCGGCCCCTGTTGGCTCGATGCGCCGGATTGCGTCGACGAAAAATGGATCAAACCCTCGTAGCCCGTCTTGTCGACGGACGGTCCTTCGATGGAACTGTCGCGAATCGCGAAACTGCCGTCTTTGACCTCCAGAAGGTAATGTGGGAATCGCTTTCCCGCCGTTCCAATGCGGAAGTTCGCATTCACCAGCTGAATCGATGCACCGCTGACGGCAATGAAGGCGGCATGGTCGCGCGATTCGCCTTTGGAGTCTTCAAAGGTCAAGAGCGGCGGCGGATCGACGAATTCAATCGAAAACGATCGATTGGCCACATGAATTGGTCCACAGGTTTTCCTGTTTGTGCCGCGGACGAGAAACCGCGTGCCGCTCTTCCAATCCAATCGATTGATGTACCGGGCCAGGTTCTCGAGATCCCTGTGATTGGGATTGTCGAGATCAATTTCCTTAACGGTCGCATTTTCTGAAGCCAGGGCCGTTAATGCGCCTGGGACTTTTGGACGCCTTGACAGTACGTCGGCTCGTGCGATCGAGTCGGCGGCCGTCACCGACAGGAGTCCAACATCACAGCCGGGAGGCGACGTATCGGCCGCCGCGCTCGGGCGACCAGAAGCGGTCTCCCATTTGAACTGGTCCAGATCGGCGGTCGCGATATCCGTCAACGTTGGGAACGAGGCGGGCTCGTCGTCAATGCTGGAATGTTGCTCACCCCAATAGGCTTCCCAGCGGGCGGCGTCCTTCGTGCCCAGTGGCGGACCGGTCTCGCTTTGCACAAGATTCTGCCAGCCGCGAGCGACGAACGACTCGGTCGCCCACGTCAGATTCTCGAAAGCCACATGGTTGGAGGCGGTGATTGGGCGGGACGGCCAATCGTTGAGCCCGATCATCGCCAGCCCGTGCGATTGGAAGACGGCGCCGAAAACTGAATTCAGCACGTGAAACCGCGTGTTCGGCGGACTGATGCCTCCGGAGCCGAGCCGAACCGAAACGGCAACGTCGTCCGTGCAAGTGGTGCATGAAAAGAAGCGCAGCTCGCGTGCAACGCTTTTGCTGGCCGGCGCTTCGGATCCGCGTCCCGTTCCGGAAGTGAGGTTGAGAACCGGCGCTTTCCCGGTCACGAAAAGCGAGTTGATCGCCAAAAGATCAACGCTCTTCAAGTCGGCCTCGAGAGCCGTCAAATCCTTGCCGCGCACAAACGTGCGATCGAGAAGAATCCGAGTGGGGCGATCCGACGCTTCGCCCGCAATTGGGTTCGAGGCAGAGAACGCGATAGTCGATCCGTTCCGGGCACCAACCAACGTCAATGAGCACTTCTGAAGAATTAGATCTCCCGAGCGGGCGTCGATCAAACGAAACGGGTTTTCGCCGGGAAACTGGTCTGCAAATGCCGCGAGATGCACGCCGTAAAGTGTCAGCGACGTTTGAATCGCCAGCAGGCCGCTTTCGGCCCCCGCGCCTGAGCCCGGCACGAGCACAATGAGAGGAGCGTTGTCGCTGTCTTTCGGGCTCCCTTTGGTTTCTGGCGCACTCGTTCGAGTCGGCCCGACGTTTTTTGTCGCCGCGGCAGTGATGATGATTCGCCCGTGATTGGCGATTTTCATCGCGGGCAAAATGAACGGACCGTGTCCGCGGAGTTCGATGATCCCTCCCTGTTGGGGAAGCTGTTCGATCGCCGCCGCCAGCGAAGACGCGGCGGCCCGCTCGTTGCCGACACGGCCAACGGTCACGGTTTTCAGATCGGAAGGCTTCGCCGCCTGGCCGGGCATCGCAATCGGGTTCCAAAGCTCGGCGACCCAGGTTGGGAATTTCTTGCGTTCCTCCGGCCGACCCACGACGTTCGACGAGTCCGAGGTTTTGGCATCGTTCGCCCGCCGCAAATCGGCCAATAATCCCGGGTTCTTATTGAGCGGCCTCTTCTTGACGCCGTCATTGCCCAGCTTGTCGTCGGATTTCTGGGCAACATCATCTTTGTCGACCTCGGCCGGTAGGTTGGCGGAGACAGCAGCGAAGGGGCTCTGTGAGTTTCCATCGCTGCGGCTGACAGCCGCGCCTCGCCAGGTCGCCGCTAACCAGATACACGCGCCCAGGGCGAGCACTCCGCCAATGATGCCAGCCGCCTTTACGGCAGCGGGCTTCCAATCAACGTTGGCCGCCCCTTCCGCGCCATGCGACTCGCCGACTGCGGCATGCTCTTGGCCCGCTGGCTGCGATCGAGCTCGGATCCGTTTGCCGGCTGGAGCCTGTCCATCGGCTGCAGAAGCTTCCGCGCTCCGGTGCTGCACGCGCCCCCTGGCGACTGGTTCCTCTTCGAGGGGACTGCCTCGCCGGGTCGCAACTCCGGAACGCGGAGTGTTATCCCGCGTCGACCCCGGCATGTGTCGGGCGGGCATTCTCGCCGGCATCGGCGTGGCGTCCGAAGGGCCTTTGGACTGTCGTGCCGGCAGCCTCTGGGGCGGGGGAGTCTGTAGTGGCGCGGCTGGTGAGCCTGGCGTGTGACTCGTCGAGGGACTCTGAGCGTGGGCCGTCGATGCAGGATCGGGCGTGGCACTGGTGCGCCGAGCGGGCAGCCGATCGGGGCGCGGCGTGGAGTCGCTTTGCGGTCTGTCCTCAAATCCCGGCTGGGGGCCGGAGCGGTTCAAGAGGTGCCGCGGAGGAAGAGTCGCCGGCGATACGTAAAGGGGCGTCGGAGTCTCCGTCGGCGAGTCGTCCGCATCGCCGCTCAGCAACTCTTCGATGCGCCGATTGCCGGAGCCAAGGTTCGCGAGGTCTTCGAGCACCTCGCTCGGAGTTTGATGGCGGTCGGCCGGCTTGCGTGCCATCATGCGGTGCAGAATGGCCACGACTTCCTCCGGCACGGACCGGTTCAAAGCGCGGGGATCGGGCCGCGGCTTCGAGATATGCGCGTAGAGCTTGTTGGTGACGCTTCCCGTGGGAAACGGCGGCTCGCCCGTGAGCATTTGATACCAGGTGCAGCCGAGCGAATAGATATCGCTGCGGATGTCGGCCGCCTGGCTGTTCCGAGCCTGCTCCGGTGCCATGTAGTCGACCGTGCCGACGGTTGTCCCCTCGCGAGTAATGCTCGAATTGAGTGATTCGTCGACCGCCCGGGCCAATCCCATATCGGTCAGCTTGGCCGTCCCTTCACGCGTGACGAGAATGTTGGACGGTTTGATGTCACGGTGAACGAAGCCCCGCTTGTGCAAGTGCTCGAGCGCGCGGGCGATCTGCTTGATGAAATTCAACGACCGCTTGAGCGGCAGGGGACCCCGCTTGGCGACCAATTCGTGAATATCGGTCCCCTCGACGAATTCTAGCGCGATGTAAAGGTGACCGTCGATGCGGCCGGCGTCGTAGACGGTGACGATATTCTCGTGTTTGAGCTGCGCGGAAGCTTGTGCTTCCGACTCGAACCGGCGGACCAGCGTTTCGTTCTCCGTGCGCTCTTTGGGCAAAACTTTGAGCGCGATGGTCCGCTTTAGTTGGGAGTCGATTGCGAGGTAGACGGTCCCCATGCCGCCGGCGCCGAGCTGCCGGACGATTTCATATTTGCCCAGGGTTGTACGACCGTTGAGTGACGGTCGCGGCGGCACGTCGGACGTGCGCTGGCCACCTGGGGCGTCGGATCCCGAAGCCATCTGCACCTCGACGTTTGGTCAACGACCCGCGATCATTTCAGTCTACCAAAGCCGTCTCCGCCCCGTCAAAACGCTCGCGGACGAGTTAAGTGGCCGAATATCCCCAGTCCAATCGGGCGACGCGACCGCTCTCAAAACCGCAGACAATTCCCGATCCCAGCGGATCGCAGCGCAGGCTGCGAATCTCCTCGGGTGTCTCGGTGGTCCAGAGGACTTCGCCCTCGGAATCGAGCCAAACCAGCCCCTTTTCCACCGTCGAAGCGACCAGCCGTTTGAGCGAGAAGCTGGCGGCGATGCGGTTGGGTGTCCCCTCCAAAACGTAGGTCCCCTGCGAGTTTCCGCCCCCGTCGAAGCGCTGGATGCCCAGGTTCAGTCCCGCGAGGAAGATTGTGCGACCGTCCCCCGTGATGCACAAATCGCCGATGTTCGACCACCATGGCTCGCCCCAGACGGGGGAACCATCGAGGTGATGGCGGCAGATGAGGCCGTTGTCGGCCGCGCTGATCAAGTCGGTTTCCGTCGCGACGAACCGAGCATAGGAAAGGGGACGCGTCGTGGTGAATCGCGCGATGGTCTTGCGATTGGCGTTGAGAATCCGCGTTTCCGAATTCTCCAAACAGGCCGCAAAGTGCCGCCCGAACGGATCGATCGCCAAGGTGAGGATTGGTTCGCGGAGATCGGTCGTCCCGACGACACGCAGTTGCCGGTTGAGCACGGTCAAAATCGAATCGCCGACGATGACCGCCCCCGTGTTGCCCGAGTCGCTCCAGGCGATTCCCGAGAGGGTGTGGAGCCCGCGTGAGAGCGTGATAATCTGGCCGCGGCGGTCGAGCAGGTAGACGCTTCCCGCTGCGTCGGCGACGACTGTATCACCCGTTTCGCGGGCGAGTTCGAGGCCGACCAGCGGTGCGTCGGCCGTGAAGGACCAGGTCCACTCGGGGGGCAGACCCCGCCCCCCGTCGAGCCATTTCTGGTCCGCGCTGCTCATCGCCCCGGGAGTTGCTGCATCTGGTGTTCGAGAACGCCCAGTGCGGCCTTCATGTCCGGGTCGTCGATCGGCGGCAACGTGCGTCCTCCAAGCCGGCTTTTCACGACGAGATGCCGGTCGGTCGCTTGTGCTCGCGGGCCCTCGCCGGGTTGTCCATTTTTCAGGACCGAGGGATTCTTGAAGGCCGTGTGGCTTTCGGCTGCGTCGAGCGACGCGTCGGCGATGGAAACCGCATAGTCCGGCTGGACGCCGACCTTTGTGAAGTTATTCCCTTTCGGAGAATAGAACTTCGCTGTTGTCAGTCGCAGCCCAGCGCCGTCCGGCATGTGGTAGATGCTCTGCACGCACCATTTTCCATACGTGTGCCGACCGACGATCGTGCCCCGCTTATGATCGCGGATAGCCCCGGCGACGATTTCGCTGGCACTGGCGCTGTCTTCGTCGACGACGAGCACCAGGGGTAAATCGTATTTCACGTGCGGCGAGGCCGAGTACGACGAGTTCTGGTCGAGCGACCGGCCTTTTGTCGACACCAAGACCCCCGAGTCTATGAATCGATCCAATACGCTCGTGGCGGCTGGCAAGAGGCCCCCCGGATTGCCGCGGAGGTCCCAAATCAGGGCCCGCATTCCCTCATGCGAGAGCTTCGCCAGCGCCGCATCCAGCTCGCGGGGCGAAGTCGATTGGAAGCCCGTCATGCGGATGTAGCCGATTCCCCGTTGCGGTTCGATGATCTGGGCCACTGGAATGCTTTTCACTTCGACGGCCCGGCGAATGAATTGGCCCGAACGAGTCCGTTCTTCGCCAGGATTCTGCACCACCAGCGTGACCCGGCTTCCCTGCGGCCCGCGGAGCAGTTTGGCCGCCTCGTCGGTCGTCATTTCCCGGCAATTCGTGCTGTCGATTTGAGTGATGTAATCGCCGGGGTGTAAACCGCCTTGCTCGGCCGGGCTCTCCGGCAGCACGTTGACGAGGAACATTCCTTTGCCGTTCTCGGCCTTCATTTCGATCCCCAGGCCGACAAACTCCCCGTTGATGTTGCCGTGCAGATCCGTCAGCCGATCGGGCGTAAGGAAGTTGCTGTACTCGTCGAGGCAGTTGCATCCGCCGAAAACGTATTCCAACACTACGGGCGTATCGGACATCCCCAGCTTCGCGACGGCGAGATCGCACACTTCCGAAACCGTTTCGCGTGCGGCCGAATAGTCGCCAACCGGCCGATTCCAAAATCGTTCTCGCAAGATTCGCCGCACGTCGGCGACTCTCTCATGCTCGGTGCCCTTGAGGTTGCGGTCGAGAAATTTTTCGTCGCCGAGCGCGATGTAGAGGCTTTCAGTCCCGTGCGCCACGAAGGACGTCGCGCTCATCTCGTCGACGTAATACAACCGCACATGTTCCAAGACATCGTTGAACAACTCGAGCGCGGCGTATCGGGGGAGCCGAAGCAAACGATTATCAAAGCTGGCGTCGTTATAGCGCCGCTCGATACCGAAATGAATTTTGGACCGTCGCAAGCCATATTTGAGGTCACCGTTGTCCGGCCATTGCTTAATCGCCTTTTCATAGGTCTCGATCGCCTCGAGCCAGTGATGGGCACGCTCCCGCTCTACTCCCAAGTCAACCGCGGACGACACATCGGTCGGCGCTTCTTCACGCGCGACGGGCGGTTCGGCCCACGCGATTTGCCTCATCGAGGCGAATGAAGATATGACAAACAACAAGAACGACAATTTGGCGGCGGTGCGGTTTCTTGAGCCTAAGAGCATCTTTTTTCCTCGACAGAAGCTTGGTCCCGTCGAATATAAGCTGCAGGACAAAGGTGTCAAACGATTTGCGGAAATCGACCCCCCGTCTCTCGGCACATCCGTCAGCTTGAGCAAAGGGCGGACCAGTGGTGCCTTGCAACCGCGTTTCGGGATCTGCGCAAAGCCTGTCGGTCGCGGAAAGCGTGCTGGGCGGCGACGGAAAATTCAGTTCCAAAACTCGCGCATCTTGCGAGCGAAGAGGGGAAGGGCCACCTCGGGATCTTCCAATTCCGGGTGCCACATTTTTTCCCACTCGAGGCTTAGCCAACCGTCATAACCGGACTCCTTGAGCAAACGCACGAAGCGGTCGATGGGAAATTCGCCCCCTCCAAAGAGAACGTAATCCGCATGCCGGTGGCCGCTCATCAGCGCGAACGCGTCTTGCTCGGCGACGGTCGTCCCTTCAACACCGGCGTCGGCTTCGTGGGGCGCAGCTTGATGTGGCAAAGTCACCGAGTCCTTCCAATGCGTGTGCCGCACCCAAGGCTGCAGGTTCATGAAGGTGAATTCGGGAGACTCATGATAGAATCGCCACGGATGGTGTGTGTCCCAGAGAACGCCGACCCTCGGCGATTCGATCTGCGCGAAGAGCTGCTTCACCGTTGCCGACTCCGCGAAGTCACCGTGAGTTTCCAGCAAGATATCGATCTTGTACTGAGCGGCAAAGTCGCCCAATTGGTTGAACCCCTCGGCGATCTGAGCGAGGGCCAGATTTCGCTTAATCACTTCGGAAACCCGCGGTAGCACATCGCCAAAGACTCGCACGAAGCCGGCGTCCAAGTCAGCCGCCAACTCCACGTAGGCCTTGCCGATGCTGAGCTGCCGTTCGCGTTCTTCCTTTTGCGGATAATCGAAACGCACGGAAGAGGCCAACCCGCAGACGGCAAACGAACCGGAACCGGTTGGCAGAAGGCTCCGCCGCAGTAACTCGCGGCTGGCCGCCCGCCGGGAAACATCGAAGGCAGGCACCTTCAGCAGGTCGGTTTCTCCGGCGATCTGTCGAATCTCGACGCCGTCGAAACCATCGCGGATGCCCGCTGCCACGACTTGTTCCAATTCCCAAGTGGGACACGCCAGTGTCGAGAAGGCAATCTTCGGCATCTCGGAGCATTCTGTCGTTATGAACGCAAAATGAAAAAAGCCCACGGACGACCGTCCGTGGGCTTGGGCTTTCGTGGTTTACATTCGTCAGATTGTATAGCCGTGACGGTATTCGCGCCGCACGAACTTGTTGGCCGCGGGCAGGTTCGTGACGACTTGCTTTTCAGCGTCCCACTCGATGCGCCCGCCCGCACGGAGGGCCAGGTTGCCCAAGAGCATCGTCTCGGTGAGCCGGCTGGAGTAGTTGTAGTTGGACATCGCCGGCTTCTTGGGGTCGCGACACGCAGCGGCCCATTCTTGCAAATGGCGAGCGTCGTCATCGCCCATGCCGTGCGTCCGAGGCAGTGTCGGCTCGGGCGGCTTGAAGTTCTTGAACTTGTCGTGCGGCAGCAGCATGTGCCGGGCGCCGTAGTCGTTCGGCGAGTACAAGGTTCCCTGCTCGCCCACCAGCAGCAGGCCGCTGTCGGACCGCTTCTCACCCTGCAGCAGCTCCTTGGGTGGATATTGTTGTCCGTCGTACCAGGTCATTTTGCACGCCGGCAGCTTCACTCCCTGTTTGAACATCACGGTCGTGCGTTCGGGGAAGTAGTACTCCAGCACCGAATACTTCGGGTAGCTTTCATTCTGAACGATGCCGGACGTCAGCTTGACGTCGACCGCGATCGGATCGAACAGCTCGAGCGCCATCACCGCCATGTTAGCCGTGTGACAGGCCATGTCTCCCAAAGCGCCCGTGCCGAAGTCGAGCCAGCCGCGCCATTTGAAGGGAGTATAGACGCCGGCGACGTACGGGCGTTCCGGTGCGGGGCCCAGGAACAGGTCCCAATGAATGTGCTCGGGAACCGGGTCGGAGCGGTTGGGCCGCCCTTCGCCTTGCGGCCAGATCGGCCGGTTCGTCCAAACGTGGACTTCCTTAACCGGTCCGATCGCTCCGGAGCGGATGATTTCGACAGCCGTCCGAAAGCCGCTGTCGGCCGTCCCTTGGTTGCCCATCTGGGTGGCGACCTTCATTTCGTTGGCCACCTCCCGCATCCGCCGCGCTTCGTAAACCGACCAGGTAAGCGGTTTCTGCGAATAAACGTGCTTTTTCTTTCGCATCGCCAGAATGGCGGCCGACGCATGGCTGTGATCGGGCGTGCTCACGGTGACGGCGTCGATCTTGTCGCCCATTACATCGAGCATTTCGCGGTAGTCGTTGAATTTGCGGGCCGACTTGAAAACATGCCCCTTCTTCTCCAACTGAATGTCGTCAATATCGCACAGGCCTACAATATTGCCGACAAATCCTGCGTGACTTGAGTCGCTGGATCCTTTCCCTCCGACGCCGATCGAGGCGAAGTTCAGTCGCTCAAGCGGATTCTTGCTGTCGGCACCGGACGCAAACGTCCCGCCGACCCACCAGGCAGTCCCAACAAGGGCCGAATTTTTTAGGAAATCACGACGCGTCGAGTTTTGAGACATGAATCACTCCAGAAGCTTATTGACCTTCGCAAATTGGCAGGATGACCGGCCGGCAGCGCTTCGCCATAATAACATGGTTCTTCACCGGGCACACCTTCGCAAAGACCGGTTTGGGTCGGTTCGGCGGGACTAGCGTAGCGGGCAACAATCGGCAGGGCACACGTCGTGGCTGGGCCCGTCCAAGCCGATGGCCTGTCGTGGCGAATTGTTTAGCCGCTCGGCGATTAAATCGGCCAACGTGGCCACGAATGCCGGATGTGTGCCGACGGTCGAGGCCCGAAGCATTGTCAGTCCCAGCTCACCGCTTTTTTGCTGGGCTTCAAAGTCTAAGTCGTAAAGCACTTCAACGTGATCGGACAAGAAACCGATCGGCACCACAACGACATTGCGGACGCCACGTGTCGCCAACACGCCCAAATGGTCGCAAATATCCGGCTCCAGCCAAGGGTCGCCGGGCCGGCCGCTACGGCTTTGAAAGGCCAGAGCGTACCTCGCCTCAGGAATGACCAACCGCTCGCAAACCAGCCGGCACGCCTCGCGCAATTGGTTTTCGTAACGGCAGTTTCTCGCCATTGAAACGGGAATGCTGTGTGCCGTGAACACGATGTGGGCCGATTCGCGGCGGTCCGCGGGAATCTTCGCCAGCGCCTCGTGCAAGTGGTCGGCGTTGGCGGCGATGAAGCCCGGATGGTTGTAGAAGACGCGGATCTTGTCGACGCTCGGCGCGCCCGTTTCAACGGCCGCCTGCGCGCGGACAACGTCTTCCCGATACTGGCGGCAACTTGAGTAGGAACTGTACGCGGCCAACACGAGTCCCAGCGCGTGGCGGACGCCCGCAATGGCCATCTGCCGCAGCGCGTCGGGTAGAAACGGGTGCCAATTGCGGTTGCCCCAATAAATCGGCAACTCAATCCGCCGGCCTTTGAGTTCGGGCTCTAATGCCGCTATGAGCGCACGGACCTGGTCGTTGATTGGACTTTTGCCGCCAAAGTGGTCGTAGTGCTCGGCGACACTCAATAACCGCTCGTGTGGCACATTCCGGCCGCGCGTGACGTTCTCCAAAAACGGCATCACGTCTTCGCGACGCTCGGGCCCGCCAAACCCGACGATCAAAAGGGCGTCGTAATCGCCAACCAAATGTGCGCTCCACTGCTCGATTTCACCGGCTATTCTGCGTGATGAGAAATGCCGCTGGCAATTCACTTGCCGCTTCGAGTCGATGAATCAGCGGGTGCGACGTATCTCGCGAAGCCCGCAGTCTCAGTTTTTTTGAGGCCGTGCGTTGTCAGCTCGACGATTCGGCCGCCCACTTCAGGAGTTGCTTCGAGCAACTTCAACCCTTTTTCCGGTCCGAGGATGGCGGCCGCGGAGTCGAGACCGTCGGATGCCAGGCCCGTTTGTGCGATCACCGTCACGCTGATGCGGTGGATGATTCCCAGGCCCGTCTTGGGATCGACAAGGTGCGAATACCGTTTGCCGCCAATTTCGACAAACTGGTACGTGTCACCTGCCGTGGAAACGGCCCTATTCCGCAGTAGCACGAACTCGTCGGGCGGGCTGTCGGCGGGCCCGATTCCCTGAATGCCGATCTTCCATCCCGGCTGACCCGGTGGCGGCTCGCCGGCCGAGATGTCGCCTGCCAGTGCGACAAGCGCTCGCGGCAATCCTTTGGCCTTCAACACGGCCCGCGCCTCATCGGCCGCGTAGCCTTTGACGATTCCTCCGAAGTCGAGCCGCATATTGGGCTTGAGCAGCTCGACGGTTCGCGCCCGTTCATCGAGCCGGACTAATTGATAACCGACGCGATTCTGGGCTGCCGCCAGCGATTCGGGACTCGGAAGTTGTCTGGTCCGCCGCGATTTGCGCCACAACGCGACCAGCGGCCCAACCGTCACGTCGAAGGCCCCTTCCGAGCGGCGGGACAGGTTCAGCGAATTCGCCAGAACAAAGGCCAAGTCCTGACCGACACGAACCGGCCGGCCCGGCACTGACTCGCGGCACAGGCGGGAAATCTCGCTGTCGTCGTCGTAGTCGCTAAAAATCAGGTTGAGCCGGCGAATACGATCGAACGCCGCATGCACGGCGGCGTTTGCGAGCGGTTCCCGGGCCGAATATACTACGATTCTGACCGGCACCCCCATTAGGATCTGCTGGTATTCGAAGCGCTTCGGTTCCACCTCGCCCGGCACTGCCGGCAACATAGACCCCACCAAAAGCAGGATAGCCGCCATTCGTTTCTTTGCTTGTGCTCACGCCCGTGAAGGTGCTGTGTCTATGTCGAGATTAGTGGCCGGCCGGGGACTTTGCACTCTCGTGGCGTTCGCGGCCACGGTGACGGCCGCCTTCGCTGCCGGTTTGGAAGACGCCAGGTCCGAAAAGGAGATGAAGCCGTACAAGCAATTCATCGCCGGGACCGATGTCGATTTCGAGCTGGTCCCGATTCCCGGTGGCGTGTTCACGATGGGCAGTCCCAAGTCCGAAATTGGCCACAAGCCGGACGAATCGCCGCAGCACCAGGTGAAGATCGAACCGTTCTGGATGGGTAAGCGCGAAGTCACCTGGGACGAGTACGACATCTGGAGCTTCAATCTGGACATCCAGCGCCGCAAAGTTCTGCGGCAAAAGACCGGTCAGACCGATCCCGCCGCCGACGCCGTCACACGGCCGACGAAACCCTACACCGACATGACGTTCGACATGGGGCACGACGGCTTTCCCGCGATCTGCATGACGCAATTGGCCGCCAAGATGTACTGCA
>CAYWOV010000021.1:0-11761 GCA_964459965.1 uncultured Planctomycetaceae bacterium
GGGTCCGCCGAATTGACCGGGTCCAAACTGCCCCTGGCCAAACTGTCCCTGACCTTGCCCTTCGGCATATTCCTCACCGCGGTTTCCCAGGGTGACGGGGATCTTCTGTTCTTGGTTGTTGCGAAGGATCGTGAATTCGGTTTTCGCTTGGGGCTTCATCTCGTGGATGTCGGCAATCAGCTCGGCCGCGTCGTCAATCTCTTTGCCGTTGATTTGGGTGATGATGTCACCAATCCGCAATCCAGCTCGAGCCGCCGGCCCTTCGGGAGCCACTTCCGCAATCTCAGCTCCTTTACCTGGCCCAGCGTTTTCGGCGTTTTGCCCGTTCGCATTTTGTGGGCTGGTGTTCGGTTGAACTTGCTGTCCGTTCTGCGAGTTTTGGCCACTCGCCGCATTAGCACCTTTCGGCCGGGTCTCTTGCAGAAGCACGCCGAGCCATCCGTGATCACCCTGCGTCGGTTGGGGCATCAGTTCGATGGTAGACTGACTGCCATTCCGATCGACGACCAACGGGACCGGCCGGCCCGCCTGCGCACTCAGATAGGCCACGAGATGCCGCGGGTGCCTGAACGGCCGACCATCGACGGATACAATATGATCATTGACTTGGAGTCCAGCCTGCGCGGCTGGACTATTCGGATCGACGCTTTGCACGCGGAGGCCGCGCTGGCCCTGAGCGGCCGCTTCAAATTTGGCTCCAATCGCGTCGGTAGCCATTGGCTGCCCCGCTCGACCGGCCGGTTGGGTTGTTTGCTGACCGGGCTGTTGGCCTGGTTGTTGGCCGACCTGGTTGCTGTCTTGAATCTGACCAGATGCCGCGCCGCCTGGATTGTTCTGAGTTGATGGGGTCGTCTGCGCTTGTGCGACGCCGACGGCCATCGCGGCGGCTGCCAATAGCAGCATGCCGTCCAATGTCGTTCTCCGCACGCAACGAAGTTTCGTCATGTCTTGCTCCTTACTTTCCGCAAAGTCTGAACTCGATCACGGACAGTGTGTCCGTTTTGCACGAGAGACTCGACAACGTGGGCAAACCTTATGCCGTGTCTGGCAAAAGGCGCTCGAACGGTTGCGGCAGGGAAACAAGTTGCAAGAACGCGACAATGTCGCCGCTCTATTGGTGGCAACAATCTGAAGAATCCGGTCAAACCAGCGCGCTCATTCGGACGAGCGCACATGCGTTTATGGCGCGTCGGCCGCTTCGAACTCGTCGACGCTGACCGTATTACCGACCTGAATTCGCAGCAAGCGCATCTTGTTTCGCAGGCTGCCGCGAGTGATGCCCAGCATGCGGGCCGCTTGCGATTGGTTGCCCTGTGCGTGCCGCAGCACGCGCGTGAGAAGATATCGTTCCATCATCTCCAAACTGGCCGCGTACATTTCCTCCGAGCCGCGACTCAGACAATCGTCCACGAACGGCCGCAGGTCGCTGGGCGGCACATCGGTGGATTGAGCGGAGGGCAAAGTGCTGGCACGTCCCGACCGCACCGGGTCGGGAAGAAAGTCCGGCAGGATCACGTTGCCCGTCGTGTTGAGCAGCGATTGACGGATTACGGCTTCCAGTTCGCGCACGTTGCCCGGCCAGGAATAGCGAGTCATCACCTCGATTGCCTCCGGCGACATGCCGTGAACGTCGGGCTTGTTCAACTCCCGCGCGAACTTGGACAAGAGGTGCTCCAAGAGGAACAGGAGATCCTCCCCTCGCTCCCGCAGGGGCGGCAGCTTGATCGTGAAGCCGTTCAAGCGATAGTACAGATCCTCGCGAAAGGTCCCTTTCGCGACCATGTCTTTCAAATCGCGGTTAGTGGCGGCGATCACCCGCACGTCGGTCTCGATCGTCTCGTTTCCGCCCACGCGCTCGAACCGCTTCTCTTGCAGGACGCGAAGGATCTTGCTCTGCAAGAGCGGCGACATGTCCCCCACTTCATCGAGGAATAACGTCCCTTTGGCGCACTGCTCGAATTTGCCGATGTGGCGGAAATTGGCGCTGGTGAACGAGCCTTTTTCGTGTCCGAAGAGTTCGCTCTCCAGGAGCGTCTCCGGTAACGCGGCGCAGTTCAGAGCCAGAAACCGCTCGGAGGATCGAGCGCTGTGGTGATAAATCGCGCGAGCCACCAGTTCCTTGCCTGTGCCGCTTTCGCCGACAATCAGTGTGGTGACGTTCTGCGGCGCGACGCGGCCGACCGCCTTGAAGACCTCGCACATGGCCGGACTGCGGCCGATGATATGGTCGCCATCGGAGCTGGGTGTCTCGTTGCTGGGCAGCTCGACACGAACCTGCATCAGCCGGCGGATCTCCAAGGCGCGCTCAATCAATTCTTTCAGTTTGGGGAGATCGAGCGGCTTGAGCAAATAGTCGTAAGCCCCCAACTTCATCGCCTCGATCGTCGTGTCGCTGGTCCCGCCGGCGGTGATGAAGATGATCGGGAGCTTGGGGTCGCGGGCCTGGATTTTCTGCACAGCCTCAAGTCCCGACCCTTCGGGAAGCATGATGTCGAGCAAGACGACATCTGGCCGCCGCGCCAGAAGTTCGAGCCCCTCTTGGACCGAGCGCGCCGGCAAAACGGTGACCCCGGTTCCCTGGATGGCCCGCTCGATCAAAAACGGAACGGAACGATCATCATCAATGACCAAAACGTTCGGCATATTGCCCTCTCGTTCGGACTGGCTCGCGCACCGGCGCCTGCATCGGTTTTAACCGCAGTGTCACGTTTCAGCCATGGATCAAATCGACGCAGGAGCGCCGAGCGTCTCAAGACTGGCCCACTCCGTCGGCACAGAACGGATCAAAGGATGAATGCCAAAAGCCGGTACACCTTGACGCATTCTACAGTTTGAGCATCGCGGCCGACTTCAGCCGGCGAACCGCCGATGAGGCGGCCTCCTGTAAGAGCAGCGTCTCCGTCGAATAGGAGACAAAGCGTATCCCCTTTTGCATCCAATGGATAAGCGGCTCGATCTGCGGTCCAATGATGCCGGCGGCGATTCCATGACGGTGTGCCGCGGCGATGATCCGCTCAATGATCGACACCATTTGCGGGTGTTCGAGCTGACCCGGAATGCCCAGATCGACGGAGAGATCCATGTACCCCAAACAAGCCACATCGACTCCGGGAAACGACAGCATTTCGTCCAGATAATCGAGCGCTTCACGACGCTCGATCTGAATCACGCAGATCGTCTCACGATTATTCGCTTCAATGAATGTCTCGGGCGCGACGGTCGCGAAATCGGTCTGGGCCGACGTGGCGGCAAACCCGCGAATTCCGTGAGGCGGATAGCGCATCCAGGAGACGATATCGCCGACTTGCTCCGGCGTATTCACGCGGGGAACGATGATTCCCTGCGCCCCCTGGTCGAGCACACGGCACGCGAACGCGTATTCCGCCTGCGGAATGCGCACGATCGGCACGATCCCCGCCGCCCGCGCCGTCGCAATCATTTCGGCGACAGTTTCCAGGGTAAACGGCGAGTGCTCCATATCGATAAAGACAAAATCGAAGCCGGCCAGGGCGTAGAGGCGAGCAACTTCGGGGCTGCGCAGCCGCGAAATCTCGCTTCCGACCACGGTGTGACCCGTTTTCAGTGCCCGCCGGACGGGATTCGTTCGCATGCTTTGCCCACCTTTGACTGCAAGAACACGTAGCAACACGCCGTCTGAGTTAATATTAACCGCGCTCGGACGCCGAGAAGGCCCTCTTCCAACGAGAAAATATTGTTGACGTCCAAGAAAAGGTTTTAAGGTTGAAAAGTCGTCTTGCCGGAGAATACGGGAACCGCGAAACTGCCGACCGTTTTTTGACGTTCTGCATGCCCACCAATCGAACCGCGGCCCACGGGGAGCAGGTTGTGGCCGAATACGCGAATCGCGAACACTACATCCCCCTCCGCAAGACAGACCTGGTCGATTTGTTGTGCTCGGATGACCAGCTTCCCAGTGCTGATCAGGAGCAATTCCGCCGATTTTGCCGCGGGCTCGTCGCGACGCTGCACTGCGAGTACCACGCGCGGCTGGAAGAATTAAAGGACGCCTACGCTTACTTCGATCCCGATTCCGACACCGAACCCATCGAGGCGCACACCGACGAAGAACGGGACGAGCAAATCGAGCGGCTGTTCGACAAATTCATCGCTCTTTTGGAGCGAGCCAACTTCAAGAGGCTTTCGCGCGGCGACATCAATGCGGCCATGCACAAGGCCAGCGATTGGGGAATCAATCTGGAAGTCGATTTCGACGTCTTCGATCGACTCGAGATTTTCGCCCGCGGCGACAAGATCGGAAAACGCACTCTTCGGCACTGGCGCAACTTGATGCGGCCGATCGAGGTGGAGGTTGCCGTCTATCAGCGGCTCGTGGTGATTCTCCGACTGCGCGATCATGCTAAGAAGACGCGGTTTATCGACACCGAGTCGGTTTATATCAAGATCTTCAAGGACATCCCGAAGGTCGACCTGGAGATGCTGCTACCGGGCACACGCGTGAAGCTGAGCGTGGTCGACCGCGGCAAGATTGTGCTTCCGACACTTAGCGGGATCGTGCTGACCGCGTGGAAGTTCTTGCAGGGCGCGCTGACCTTGGCTCTTTCGAGCGCGTACAACTCGATCGCCTTTTTAAGCCTCGTCGGCGGCACACTTGGATACGGAGTGCGCTCGTTTTACGGCTATTTGCAGACAAAGCAGAAATACCAGCTGAATCTGACGCAAAGTCTCTATTATCAAAACCTGGACAACAACGCGGGCGCTCTGTTCCGTCTCTTGAACGAGGCCGAGGAACAGGAATTCCGCGAAGCCGTGCTGGCTTATTTCTTCCTGCTGACGCGTGCGGGTGCCGCGGGGTGGACCCGTGAGCACCTGGACGACGCGATCGAGGAATTCTTGGCGGAAAAAGCCAAGATCAAAGTCGACTTCGAGATCGGAGACGCTGTCGACAAGCTGGTCCACTTTGAACTCATCCAGCACCGGGGTGACGGCCTCTTGTGCGCCGTCCCCTTACGCGAAGCCCGCGCGGCCTTGGATCGAGTCTGGACCCAGGCGTCGCACGAGTTCACCGTCACGCCCACCACGCCACCGGTCGGACACAGGCGGCTGAGCGCCTAGTCCGACGACTGCCTTGGCGTCACGCCGACCTGCCTGCGATGGGAATAACGCAAGGCACACTACCAGCGTGCCCTACCCATCAAGCAGGTGCAATTTGTTTCTCCTCGAGGATCGCTGCCGCAGGCTCGAGGAATCGCTTGGCGTTTTGAGCGTCCGCGCGGCCCAGGAGGCGGTCAGCATGTCGTAGACAGTGTCGCCTGACTACGAAGAGCAGGCCTCCATAGATCGCGAAATTCAGGCAAATCATCGTGTAATTGGCCCGGCCATATTCGTTGGCAACGATGATCGCACCGGGGCTCGCGCAGAGCAGAAGGGGCGGCGATTCATTGTGGTACCAGTAAGGCACAAAAGCGGAGGGAAAAATGATCCATAGCAGCAGATACGGAAGGAGGACCGCTCCAGCGATCGTCGTCAGCGATGACACAATTGCCCACAGCGGCGAGCGAATCTTCACTCCCAGATAAAACGTCACCCACGCGATGAGAAAGGGGTAGATCGTCAGCTCAAGCACAGCGCAGAGCAGCCATTCGCCCGTGAGCCAGATCCTGGCGAACATGTGAAACCAGTACTCGAAGCCTGCAATCGTGGCGAACGGAATCCACAGCACGAAGACCAGCCGCCGCACGCCGGCAAAAAGCTCCCGGACGATTTCGTCCCCCGGGATCGGCGTCGCCAGGAGCACGGGAAGCGTCTGCTGAGTGCGCTCGCGGCTGACGAGACTGCCGCACATCACAGCGATGAGCGCGGCCACGATGCACCAGTCGATAATCCAGAGGACGCCGCCGACGCTGGTGCCCCACCAGAAAGTGGCCCTCATCTCCGCGACCAAGAGGAGCAGAAACACAGTCGGCAGCTCGATGGCCACCAGAACGCGGACGAGATAACGCACCGTTCCCAGTGATTTCTTTGCCGTTTCCCGCCAGGCAATTGGAGCCGTGTCGGGCAGGGTGGCCGTCTCTCGTGTAAGCGTAATATTGCCGGTCACGACATTCATGCGAACGAACAGCCGGTCGAGGCCGCGAAAGAACGACAGCACGAAATTCCGCGGCGCGACCGAAGCCCGACGCACCAGACAGTGCACCGTCACCCAAAAAAAGATCACTGAGGGCAACAGAACCGTCCAAAGAAGGACCCGCATGTTTGGCACGACGCCGGCCAGTAAGAAGACGACGACCTCGCTGCGCAGGAAAACGCCGAAAATGCCGATGTAGAGGGCCATAGCGGCCGAGTAGGTCATGAAGAAGGCCGAAACGGAGCTCCCGCACCAGGCTGAGCACATGAGGGACAGCGTGGCCACCATCACGCTGATGCCCATCAGCCAAAAAATGGACCGAAACATGTGATCGAGCGAGAGTCCACCCAGGGTATACGCAAACGCTAAAAGCGGCAGCGACAGCAACATTAGGGAAAAAACGACGACGAGCCGGCTGAGAAGCTTTTCCAAAACGATGGTTACCGGGCCTAAGCGGGTCGTCAGCAGGATTGAAAGTGTGTTCCGTTCCTTTTCGGCGGCTATGGCGCCGCAGGTCAGCGCCGGCAGGAACAACAGAATGCCAAACCACTCGAGATAGACGATTCGATCGAAGAGTTTAGGTCCATTTCCCAGCGAACCAACTGCGCCACGGTCACTCCCCTCATTGAGCAGGCCGGTCAAGAAAATGTAGCCCAACACCATCAGCACGGTCGCGAGGACCGTCCGCAACACATAGTGCCGCCCTCGGCTCGCCTGGTCGGAAAGCTCTCGCATCAGGAGCGGCAATCCAAGCGTGATCTGCCGGCGCCTCATGCCGTCGTTCCTTGGGTCAGCTTCATGAAGGCCGTTTCCATGTCCATGGCTTCCGGCTGGTACATGCGGATTCTCCCGCCCAGACCATGAATCGCGTCGTGCAGATCCTCGATCGACAGCCGATCCTCGTGCAGTCGAATTGCAATGCGGTCGATTTGCCGCTCCACCGAATCGACGCCCGGAATCTCCCGCAGGCGTCCGAGCATGTCGTCACCCGCCTCGGCCAGTTGCACGTGCACGATCCGCATCAATTGCAACCGGCGATAAATCTCGTCGAGAGGGCCTTGGGCCACCATTTGGCCCGCTTCGATGATCCCGATCCGCGTGCACAATTGGGCCAGCTCGTGCAGGATGTGACTGGATATCAGGATCGTTTTGCCCATGTTCTTGAGTTCTTTGAGCAACTCGCGAACCTCGATGCGGGCGCGCGGATCGAGGCCGCTGGCCGGCTCATCCAAGAGCAAGAGGTCGGGATCGTGCAACAGCACACGGGCCAGTGCCAGCCGCTGCTTCATGCCTCGCGAGAGCGAATCGACCTGCGCGTCGATCTTATGGGTGAGGTCCGTCAGCTCCAAAACGTCGGTGACCGTTTGGCTCCGCCGTGCCCTGGGAATACGGTAGGCCGCGGCGAAGAAATGCAGATACTCGCGCGTCGTCAGATCCTCGTAGACACCGAAGAAGTCCGGCATGTAGCCGATGTGCTCGCGGACGGCATGCGGGTCGCGGCCCACGTCGATGCCGTTGACGTACGCCCGGCCGCGGTATCCGGGAAGCAAAGTGGCCAACACCTTGATTGTTGACGACTTCCCGGCTCCGTTGGGGCCGATAAACCCAAAGACTTCGCCCTTGGGGATCTGCAGCGAGATGCCGCGGACAGCGTGAATCTTCCCGTAATCGACAAAAAGGTTTTCGACGTTCACGACCAGCATCAAGATCCTCCCGCGAACAGGCGGCGGTAAATCAGAAGGTCCGAACCGGTATCGACCGCAATGACCAAAAGCGATTGCCGCGGATCCGACCCATCCAGGATGGCGAGATCTTCGAGTTCCGGGCTGCCGCTTGGAGCAATCTGGGAAGCGATGGAAAAAAGCTTTTGCGGAGCGCGGACCGAAAGCTCGCGGACCACGTCGCCGATCCCGGACTGAAGCTCAAACGCGTTCGATTGCGGTCGAAGCTTGCGCAGGAATCCAAACGAATTCGTGATCGGAACGGGCTCAAGGTCGCCGCCGTTTCCGTAGATGACAGCGCATGCTTTATCACCGAAGGCTTTTTGAATTCTCGCGGCGAGCGCCTTGCGGCCGGTCTCCGTCGTCGGGTCGCCCGGGTCGTCCCAATCGAACCGCGCCTCGGGATTGGACGCTTGCGATTTGTCCGACGTCACGGGCTTCGGATCGATCCAGAAGAAGCGGTTGACAATCGGCGTCCATTGCGGGACCGACTGTTCCACGACATAGCGGCTGGGAATGCGGCCGACGAAAGTTGCCCGATTGGCGCCGCTCATATCGTTGGTGGCCGAGAAAGCCATCCGCGGGAACTCCGTGGCGCCGACGCCCACTTGCGAGAACGCGCCATTTTGAATTTCTGTCCCCAAATCGCGTTCCCGGCTGAGGAACATGAGCTCGATCCGTGAGCGCCGCGCGGTGATCCCACCCTTCACGACGTCGCAGATTTCAATTCCCTGGCGGCTGTCGTTGGTGCCGAGGTACCAACGAGACAACCACAGCGTGAACCCGGCAAAGGCAATCGTCACCACCGGGAACAAAATCCAGGTGAAACGCCGCATCCGTAGGAGGCCGAGCAGAAAGTAATCGATCGGACCAATGGCCACGACATACGCCGCCAGAATTAAGGCGATCAGCCCCAACGGTACCATCTGCACATCTTGGGGCATCAGGATTTGATAAAGCCCGCTCATCGGAGCAAACGGGGCCGGCGACAGCCCGGATCGCAGTGCGCTCGGATCGTACTGCATCCGCCAAGCAGCGAGCTGATTTGGCGTTAATTGGGCTGTCGCGATTTGGCCGGCGCGACCCGGGCCAGAGTTCCGTCCCGGCACGGTTTGAACGTTGGGATTCGGAACGGTCGTCGGCGGATTTCCCTTCTTGCCGCCGCGCCCTTTCGGTGACGCAGTCGGTTGGGGCACGCCGGACGGCAACGGGCCCAGACCAATCCCGGCGGCCTTACGCGCCCAAGCCAAGTTCGGATCTTCGGGGCGGCCCTCAATTGGTTGCCGCCGGATTTTCATGAGAAACGCAGTCGCCACCAGCCATTCCTTGGCGTCGGGCTTTAAAGTCTCCCAGAGCGCCTCTCGCAGCACGACCACGCGCCCCAAGCCCTTCCGTGCGGAAACGATTTCTCCGGCAACCTCTCCGCCCGGAGCCAGGAAACCACGCGAGTTGACGACGAATGCCTCGTGCGTGCTCGATTCGTCCAGCAGCCCGTTGATTAAAGCGGCATGGCGCGGGTTCAATCCTCCTCCGGCGACCAAGCAGACGCTGCCGCCGGCGTTCACCCATTTTTTTAAGGCGTCGGCCTGGTCGTCGCGTAATTCAACCAGAGCCGGTGCTCGCAGGATGATGACATCGAAGTTGCACAGCGTCAGTGGCTCGGTGGGCAGAGATGCTGTCTCGAGCTCCATTGAAGCCGTGGTTGACGAGTCGAGCGTATCCTTGGGCAGGAATCTTTCCCAATGCATGGCATCGAGGAGCCGCAACTCGTCTGGAGACGTTTTGCTCGTCGCACTTGAAACCATTCCCACGTTGAACCATTGCGCGAAAAGATTCGGCACGCGAAGCGACTGCTCGTCGAGATCAAAACTCCGCTTTCCGGTGATAAAGCGGGCCCGAACGGTGATCGGCACCGAGTGGCTGTAGACGGTGAAAGTCGGCAGCATCGCATTGAAGACGTTCTTGCCGGGCGAAAGAACCAAATCAGTCAGTCGGAAGCGACCCAAAACCTGGTTGCCGTTCTCGACCTCGTAGTCGAGATATCCTTCAAGGATCGTCTGCTCATTCGAGTCGAGTTCCCAAACAACGGGGATGGGCGCGCCCGATCGGCTCCGCAGAAAGCGCAGTTCGACTTTTCCGGTCAACGGCGCGACTTTTTCCGGCTCGTCGCCTCGCGCGGCCAGACAAGCCGCCAGCAACACCACGAGAAGAAGAGAGAATTTGATTGCGGGTTTCATGACGGCACTCCGCCGGGGCGACGTTGGAAATACCACCACTCCACAAGCAGGATTCCCAAGCCGAGCAAGAGAATCATGGGCCACAACGGCCGGTCGGCGTCAAGACGCGCCGACGTGGCTGCGACCTGAAGATTTTCGCGGAATTGAAGCTGGCTGACTGGAACCAGCGAAGTCTCCATCGAGTCGAGCAGGCTGACGCCGATGCGGGCGACCTCGGTGCCGCCCTCCGTCACCCGATACTGGCCAATTGCCGGGGCGGCAACCCCGTTGACGAGACCCGTGTCGGTGCTGGTGACGTCGACCCGGTTGCCGGCCGGACCGGTCACGCGGTAAGTCGTCTTGGGCTTCAATTGCAGCGGCGGAAGCACGCCCGTGCGGCTTTCATGGACTTCCGACAGACCCGACTGCACGCGGCCGATTTCCACCAGGTTGGCCGCCAAAATCGGAAACGCGACGCGATAAGGCAGCGTCGAATGATCGGTGTGCGGCAAAAAATAGTATTCCAGCCGTGCTCCCAACCGCTTCTCCAAGAGCAGCGGACCCGTGCGTCCGAACGCCAAGACCGTGTAACCAAGCTTCTCAAAATCACCATCGCGCACGCCTTCAGCCACCTTCGGCTGATCGACGGCCGTGACGTCGGAGAGCAGCACGTGCTGCAAAAGGGCCGAGCTGCGGTCCCAGTCCACGACGTCGATCGAACCTTTGGTAATCGAAACGAGCTTTTCCAGGTCCTTGGGAACGAAGCCGACGAAGAGCGCCGCCTGTGACTCGAGTTTCACATCCTCGGGCCGGTCGCTCACGATCAGATCGAATGAGGTGCCCGAGACGGCTTTAGTCTCATCATCCAGCTCGATTCCTTTCTGCACTGAGAGCGCACGGCGGAAAGCGGGCAGGGTGGAGGGAGCGTAAACCGAGAGCGGCCGGCTCTTGGGAATTTGCATGTAGGCCACGTTGTCCAGCGCGAGCGAATCGAAACCGTCCGGTGTCAGTCGCGCTTCCAGACTGACCGCCGCGGTGGTCTCCAACCGAAACACGAGCCGCTTGGCGCGTCCCGGCACGAGCAGCACCGGCTCGCTGCCGACGAGCGTCCCGTCGCGAAAGAGTTCGAGCTTTCCCGTGCTCCCAGCGCCCGGCGATCCTTCGACGCCGATGAAGACTTCCCATTGTTCGCCGCTCGCGCGACGTGCATTGAACGACGTGATTCCCATGTTCTGTCCGCCGGGAGGAACCTGCTCAAAAACAAGCTCGAACGGCAGCTCAAAATCGGTCTCCGTCGGCACATTTCCGTCGCTGACCAGGAGCACGCGCTCGATGGGGACCGTGCGAGAGAGTGCCTGCGACATGCGGAGCGCGTCGATCGTTTGGCTGCGCACGGGCGAGACTTCGAGCTTCGCGAGGGCCTCTTTCAGAATCCGCTTATTGTCGGTGAAATCGGTGAGCCGGCGGGCCGTCGAATGAAACGCGATGAGTGCGACTTGCTGGTCCGGCAGGAGGTTGTCGATCAACGTTTCGACCTGCTTCTTCGCGGCTTCAATGCGCGTAATGCCCCCCGGTTTGTCGAGGGCCGCCATGCTGGCGGAGCAGTCGATGAGCACCGGTTGGTACTGCGCCCGGGGCGAGGCGCTGCGAAGGTAGGGCTGCATCGCGGCCAGGACGAGACAGGCCAGCACGAGGATCTGCAGCAACAGAAGCAGGTT
>CAYWOV010000022.1:0-9641 GCA_964459965.1 uncultured Planctomycetaceae bacterium
GAAGTTGATTCTGCCGCTCACGTCTCCTGCCAAAACGTCGCGGGCGAACCGAGTGGTGACGGTCGTCGGCTTGGTGCCCTGCGCCGGCCGGGATCGCCTTCGTCGGCTCGCGGTAGGCACCGTCTGAGGAACCAGCGCGAGAGATCAGAACTCTCTCCGCTTGCGCTCCCAAACGCTCGGTCTCGCAGCTCTGGACGCTGGCGTCTCTCTGTCCTGGTAGGGTCTTGCTGAAGCCGAACCGGCAATTGTGCCGGCTGCTTGGCGAAACTCGCACGAGCAGCTTGTCCCACCGATTTGATACCGCCTCGAAACTTGAAAGGCGACGGCAATGGCCAGATCAAGAGACCTGTTCGACGACACGACGATGACATTCGGAGAGCACCTGGAGGCACTCCGCATTCACGTGTTCAAGGCGGTCATCGGGCTCGTGCTGGCGCTGGTCGTGACCTTGACGTATGGCAATTGGTTCGTTGATCTGATTCGCAAGCCGATCGACGCGGCACTCACGCGAAACAAACTCTTCAATCAGGATGAAGTGACGAGCTTTTGGGGACAGGTTACAGGCTGGGTCAAAAATGCACCCGCGGCGGAGTCCAAAACGGGCGCGAATACGACTGAACAGGAGAAGCTACCCGCCAATCCTCAGGATCAGGCGACAATCCAGGTCCACGTCAAACCGTCGGATCTCTTGCGGGTATTGCACAGCGCCGATCCGGCCCGCTTTCCAGCTCCTCAGGCTCAGCAGGACGAGAAGCCCGTGCCCTTTTCCCTCTCCGCCAACGAGTTCCGTGACTTTCGCCAAACAGTAGACGCTTCGAACCGGCCGATCACCTTGAACGTGCAGGAAGCGTTCATGATGTACATCAAGGTCGCCTTCGTGTCGGGATTCATCATTGCCAGCCCTTGGATCTTTTATCAGCTGTGGCAATTCGTGGCGGCCGGACTGTATTCGCACGAGCGGCGGTACGTGCATGTCTACCTTCCGTTGAGCGTGGGACTCTTTTTGGGCGGAGCGATGTTTGCCTTTTATCTGGCCCTTCCGCTGGTGCTCGATTTTCTCCTCGGATTCAACCGCTGGCTGGGGGTTGTGCCCCAAATTCGGCTTTCCGAATGGGTCAGTTTTGTTATTCTTCTGCCCGTCATGTTCGGGATCAGTTTCCAACTGCCGTTGGTTATGCTGTTTCTCGAGCGGATCGGCATCTTCGCCATCAACGATTACCGCTCCCGTAGACGCCTGGCCATTTTCGCAATGGCGGTTGCAGCCATGGTGCTTAGTCCCGGCGGGGATGTTGGAACCATGATTCTGATGTTCATTCCGCTGGTCATTTTGTACGAGTTTGGCATTGTGCTCTGCAGTCGCTGGAAGACGGGAGGTCCATTCGAAGAGCCGGCTATAAGCTGACGCGAACAAGACTCCGGTTTTGTTCGACTGATTATAACTCATTCAAGATAAATGATTTAAGTCTCGTGCTCTGCAGCATTTCAAAACGAGCGAGTACAATTAGCAAGCCACGGTTCTCCAAAAAAACTTGGCTTGGGTTAGCGCAGACCCAGAGCAACAAGTTAAACTGTAAAGAGTCGGGCGGAGGTGAAGTGTCAACGGCGGAGGGGACATGTAAGTTGATTGGGTAAGGAGGGGGAATGGAACCCGTTGTTGCAAACGGTGAATCGCTTCGTCGAATTTTTGCTGCTACGACGGAGCACACCTTCGAGGTCGATTTGGGCGTCGCCGACCCGCCGCTGATCGAGTATCTCGTGGACCTCTTGATCCGTTTCGTCCGCATGGATGCCATCTTTAAGGTCCGCGACACCGTGGGCCGGCGGCTCGAAGACGTTGCTGAAATGATGTTGGAGGCGGAGCAGCGGCAATCGAACCCTCGGCGGGAAATTTACCGCCACATCGGCGATTTCACGCTGTTTTGGACCGGCGTCTATCCGGAAGCGCTTTCCAGCTTGAAAGCGCCCGATCGGCGCGACCATTTGGTCGATTACTTCCAACAAGGGAAGCGGTCCTATTATCTGGCCAGCACCTTCGATCAGAAGCCGTATGACCAGGAAGCGCCGATACTGCGGCGGCTGAGCGACGAGTTCGAGCTTTGCACCTACGGGCTCAACCGCGTGCGCTCTCTGTGGCAACAAGAGGCGACCGCTCACCGTCCGCCGGAGCAGCCAACGCCTGAGCAAGGCTGATTGCTCGCGAATGCTTCCCAAGCCACTGGCTGGAGCGTACGCTGAAGACGCCCGGGGCCATGTCGTAGGCTTAGGCCGCCTCCTTGCCCTGATTTCGATGATTCGTACACGGGCTAGCCGGCCAGCTCGCCCATTGAAATGGTTTCCTGAGTGCATACATCCCTCAAATGCGCGGCATGCGGAGAGTTGCACGCCGTCGACTCGCCCCAAAACGTCTGCTTACGCTGCGGACGGCCCCTCTTGGCCGAATATCGGCTCGACGAGTTGGCCGAGAACTTCACTCCCGCGCAGGTCCGGTCGCGGCGCGAGCGATCGCTGTGGAAGTTTGCCGAGGTGCTTCCGGTCAGTCACTCCAAAGATGCGATCTCGATGGGGGAGGGTGTCACCCCGCTTCTCAGCGTGCGTGGCCGCGGACCGCTGTCGAACTTTCGGCGGTTGTTCGTCAAGGATGAATCGTTCAATCCGACGGGCAGCTTCAAGGCCAGGGGAATGTCGGCGGCGATGACCCGCGCCAAAGCGTTGGGAACGCGTGCAGTCGCTCTTCCTTCGGCCGGCAACGCCGGCGGGGCCGCAGCCGCCTATGCCGCTCGAGCCGGAATGCAATGTGTCGTTTTAATGCCTGAGGACACGCCAGCCTCAAACATTTTGGAAGCGACCGTCGCCGGGGCGCGCGTCGTCTTGGTCAAGGGGTTGATCAACGATTGCGGCAAACTCGTTCGCCAGGCATGCGAACGGTTCGGATGGTTTGACTTGTCGACGCTGAAAGAACCGTTTCGCGTCGAAGGCAAGAAAACTATGGGGTATGAGCTGGCGTTCGATTTTGCCGAAGAGGGCGAGAACGGTCGCTTGAACCTGCCCGATGTCATCTTTTATCCCACTGGAGGCGGGACCGGACTGATTGGCATGTGGAAGGCGTTCGACGAGATGGAGCGTTTGGGATGGATTGATCGACGGCGGCCCCGCATGGTGGCCGTGCAGGCCGAGAATTGCGCGCCGATCGTTCGCGCATTTCAGCAGGGATTGCAGCATGCCGAAGTATTTCCCAATGCCAGCACAGTCGCGTCAGGGCTCCGCGTGCCGGCCGCAATCGGCGACTTCTTAATGCTGCAGGCGATCCGCGTGAGCAAGGGGACGGCAATTGCCGTCAGCGATCAAGACTTGCTCGCCGGCACCATCGAAATGTCGCAGGCATTCGGGAACTTCGTTTGCCCCGAAGCAGGCGCCGTTTGGTCGGCCGCACGGCGTTTGGCAGAGGAACGATGGATTGGCCCAGACGAAAGAATTGTGCTCTTTAACACGGGAACTGGGTTAAAATACGGACATCTCTTTCCGCCTGGGAATCTGCCGGTAATAGATCCGACAAAGGCGGAAGGATTCGAGGATTGGGCGCAGGGGGTCGGTGAATGTCACTCGTCGAAAACATAGGCCGCCTGGCCGACACCGAGCTGGTCCAGTTGCGTCAGCTCGTCGAATCCCTCGATCGGATTTTCTTTCTGGTCGCCGGCGACATGAGCCGAGTGTTTTACGTGAGTCCCGCTTACGAGCGGATCACCGGCTATTCGTGCGAGAGCCTGTATCAAAATCCGCGCGCGTGGACCGAATTCATTTACGAGGAGGATCGAAAGTACGTCCTGGAAACCCTCGCTAAGCGCCTTGAGGGCGACGTTCAAGGGCGCTCCGAAATGGAGTTTCGGATCGAGACCGCCGCGGGCGAGGTTCGGTGGCTCCGGGTGGTCCAATCCCCAGTTTGCGACGAGTCCGCACAGTTCGAGCGTCTGGCGGGAATCGCGGAGGACATCACGGCGCGCAAACGCACTGAGGCGATGTTCAATCAGGTCCACGCCGACCTGGCGCGCCAAGTGGAAATTCGCACCAAGGAATTGTCAGAGACAGTCGCCGGATTCGAGAGGGAGATTGCACAGCGCAAAGAAGTTGAGGCGGAACTGCGGCGAAGCGAGGCCCGCTTTCGCCGGGTCTTCGAGGTGAACATCATCGGTGTCATGTTCAGCGATATTTATGGCAACATCACCGACGCCAACGGGGCCTTCCTGCACATGACCGGCTACACCCGCGCGGAGTTGCCTTTGCGTTGGGACAAGATGACCCCGCCGGAATGGTTCCACTTATCGGAGATGGCAATCGAGCAATTGGTCCGCAACGGCACGGTGAAGCCGTTGGAAAAGGAATATATTCGAAAGGATGGAACCCGCGTTCCCGTCCTTATCGGCGGAGCTCTCCTGGATCGCGAGAACTGGCGCTGCGTCTTCTTCGTTCTCGATCTCACTCAGCGTCGGCTGGCTGAGGAGCAAGTTCGTGAAGTCAGTCTGCAGCTGGAGCATGCCTCGCGTCTGAGCGTCATGGGCGAACTCCTTGCCGACATGGCCCACGAGATCCATCAACCGCTGGGCGTCATCGCTAATTATGCGAACGGCAGCCTCAAGCGGCTGCAGAAAAAGCAATTGACTGTTCGGGCGCTGAAAGAGCGGCTGCGAGAGATCGCCGCCGAATCCATGCGTGTGGCCGAAGTTCTCCGCCGCATCCGGGAATTCATTCGTCGTCGCGAACCCGATCGCAAACCGGTGAACTTGAATAAGATCGTCATGGATGCGCTGCAATTTACGCGATACGAGCGCCGCGAGCATCGCGTCGCCGTCATGGTGCGGCCGGACCGAGACCTGCCGGCCGTTCAGGCGGACCCCGTTCAAATCACGCAGGTCCTCGTCAACCTGCTTTCCAACGCGATTCACTCAGTCTCGAGTCCGCGCTGCGAATTTCCGAAGATCCTCATTTCCAGTTTCGTCAACGACGAAGGCATGGCCGAAATCGCCGTTGCAGACAACGGTCCGGGCGTGTCGCCTTCCGACGTGCCTCGCATTTTTGATCGCTTCTATACCACGAAGTCAGGTGGATTGGGTCTGGGATTGCCCATCAGTCGCTCGATCATCGAGTCGCACGGCGGACAACTCTCGTGCGACTCACAACCCGGCGAGTCGACGGTTTTCCGCGTCACGCTTCCGCCGCACAAAGCGCCTGTCGACGAGTCCGGCGAGACGCCGAAGCCGTAGGGCAAGCCGGCACTCGGTGCGGTAACACGCTCAGCGCTCAATTCCCATGAGCACTCTTGAGAGCAGCGACACGGGCAGGTCGGGCTGTACGATACGATCGGTCACGCCCAGCTGCCGCATCACATTTTCCGCGGCGAGATAGCCGCTGCGAACGGCGCCTTCCATCGTCGCCGGCCATCCCGTTCGCGTCCAATCGCCGGCTATTTGCAAATTCACAACCGGCGACTGCTGAATCGGCCGGCAGTTCGCCGAGCCCGGGCGCATGGAAAACACGGCCCGGTGTTCCGTCACCAGTCGCGAATGCAACAGAGTCGCGTTGCGCGCGCGGGGGAATATGTCGCCCAGCTCTGCGACAACTTTGGCAATCGTTTCCTGTTGGCTTCTCGCGGCGACGTTGCGGCTCGCGCTGATGACGACCTGATAACTGTAGCTCGACTCCAGTGCAGGGGACAGTTTGCTATTCCTGTCGCCTGGCGATCGGTCCGCGGAAACTGCTTGCAGCAGGCTCCGATTGAAAACCCATTGACTTAGCCGTTCGATCAGCACCGCGTGGGGCAACTCACTTTCGGGTAGCTCACCGGAAGTCACGCGCCGAGGGTCATCCGCATACAAAATCGGCCGGTCAAACCACAGGTGGATACTCGAAATGGGCGCCGACTCCAGGTTGTTGAGCTTCATCAGCCCTGGATCATTCCGACATTCGTCGGGCAAGAGATCGGGCACAATCCAATGCGGTACGGCGACGATGACATGATCCGCCGGCACCGATTCGCCCGATCGGAGCCGGACACCGACGGCACGGCCGTTCTCGGCAACGACCCGTTCGACACCCGCCTGCAACCGGACAGCCGCGCCCCGCGCCGCGAGCCAGCTCAAGAGACGCTCGCCATAGAGTACGTCCAACGGAACGGTGGGAATCTGAACGTGCCAGCCTTCGCGATTGGCAAGGAACGCATCGACGAACACCTTCCGCGCGCTAGGCAAATCGATCCGGTCCAGCGTTTCGCTAAGGGCGCTGACCAAGACTGGCGTCCAGAAGCGTTCGATGACGCTGTTGGATTGTCGGTGGTCATGCAGCCAATCCGACAGCACGATCGTTTCGCCTCCTCGGGCGGCCGCCAGTTGCCGAAGCCCGAATGCGATTTGAAAAAGATCGCGGAATGAGAGGTAACTCAGCCGCGAAAACGAGCCCAAGCAGTGTAGGGGAGCAGGCAACCAACCGGCCGACAGTCGATTGACTTTGTTATCAAGCCCGATGAACGAAAGCTCTGTTTCGTTCCGAAACAGGTCCGCCAGGCCGATCATGCGGCAAAAATGTTGAAAATTGGTGCAGCAACCCAGGCTCACGTGCTGGCAGTTATCGATCTGCGTTCCGCTGGCCTTGTCGACGAATGAACTGGCCCGTCCCCCCAAGCGGGGACGCGACTCCAAGATTGTCACCGGGATTCCTCGTTGCGCGAGGGCCGACGCGGCGGCCAGCCCGGCCAGTCCTCCTCCGACGACCACGGCTCGATCTGTCATGCCGCTCACGCCGGCGCGACCGTGATCGGCCGTTCGCCAGCTTGGGAACCGCCAACGACCTGATTCACGAGCGCCTCGGAAAAGCGGGGCGATTCAATGCGAATTTCGTCGCCGGCCTGAAATCGCCATTTGCGGGTCTTGTGGCTGAGCTTGCTGGTTCCGAAGAAATGGAGATGGATGTCTCCGGGCCGCCGGTGCTGTGCATACTTGAAATGATGATCTTCAAGGTTTCGTAGCGAGTGGCACATCCATTTCTCGCCGGTCTGCAATTCGCCGCTGTTGTAAATCGTTCGCCCGTCGCGCTCGACCGTGCAGCACAGCGCGGCGTCCTGAAAGTCCCAATCGGTGTTGAGCGTCGGGCCGATAGAACACGTCCGCAATTTCGACGGCGCCAGATAAAGATAGTTGATCGCTTCCGTCGCGTGGTCCGACCATTCATTTCCCAGGGCAAATCCCAGCCGCCGCGGCCGTCCGGACGGATCGATGATGTAACAGCCGACGATCTCCGGCTCCTCGCCGCCGTCGAGGGCAAAGGCCGGAATTTCGAGTGTCCCGCGATGTCCGCGGAGAATGCCTCCGTCCCCTTTGTAGAACCATTCTGGTGCGGTGCCCCGTTCTCCTGGCTGCGGCTTGCCCCCTTGGACGCCGAACTCGAACATTCGAGCCGAGTCGGTCCGTGGCTTCTCGTTGTTTGCCGCGTGCATCTGATCCCGCGATTGCATGCTGCCGATGTGCGTCAAACCGGTCCCTGTGATCAGCACTCGATGCGGGTCGGGGTAGTCAAGGGGCGGATGAACGAATGGTTCATTTCTGCCTGGCGAGCCCTGAAACAGGAGCTGTCGACTCAACGTGGGAATCGAATCTTCCGCGAGAAGGGATCGCACGAATTCGGTGAGCGGCCGACGCGCGCCGAAAGCGGCTTGAAGGACATCGTAGAGGTAATTGAATTTTGGATCCCGGGCCGTCAGATCGCGCACGACATCGCCTTCGATGACGCCGACTCGCCGGCTGGGCCCCGGAATTTCAAACTGGACGAACTCCAAATCGCTCTCCCGAAGATTGTCGCACGGGCGGGCGTCGGCCAAGACCCGAACGACTGCCGATTATCAGCCGCGACGAGCCAGACTGGCAACGCTGTTGGGGCATGGGCTTCGCAGGAAAAAAAGAAGCTCCGCCAGAAAAAGGCAGAGCTTCAGCACTGCAAGAACGAAAGGGTCGGCACGGCTTTGAGGCGTGTTGACCCGATTTCGGCGCGCTCTAGTGCGACGAAGCCGAGGCAAAACCTCCAGAGAACAATCCGCCACCAACGGACACCGTGGCCGAAATCGCGAAATGCTGGCCAATTGGGTTGTTGATTATCGTATACGTGGTGCCTTTGGTGTTGAACGATGAGCTGTAGGCGATGGCCAATTGGCCTCGAATGGCCATACCATCGTGGTCGGAAAGTGTCTTCATTCCGGCCAGGCCCATTCGGGAAAGAGAGCTGTGGTCCAGCGATCCGTCACCCGCAAAAGCCGGGGTAGCCAATAGGAACAGGGCCGACAAAGACGCCAGGAAGAATTTCATCGCAATGCCTCCGTTCTCGGTGCCGCGTACGACATCAACGCCGTTTGGTCGCTTGGCTCGCACACTTGCGCGAATTCACCGCGTCGCGCACTGTTGTTCAGCTCATCGAGTCTTCATTCCGATCAAAGCGCGGGTGCCGTCGCCGCTTGAGAAACCACCGGATCGCCGGCTGCATGTTGCAGACCTCAGTAATTGCGGTTCCGGATTCAGACAGTCCGTGCGAGCGTGGAGGCCACTCTACGCCTTGGGCACAATTGGAGTCAAGAAGCCGGCAAAGTCAGCCCAAAGCGCGGCGATGGCGACATTTCGAAATGACGAACGCCCTGCCGCGGGACAGGGCGTTGCTTGAGGGGATCGTCAAAATGCGGCCGGGCGCCGGTCAGCACCGAAAGGCGGACCGAGATTTTTTTGCGATCGACTTAGTGCGAGTGAGCGGCCGAGAGACCGCCGGCGGCGATGACATCGACATAGGTGTGGCTGCCGTAATTCGACGACGTCGAACTGAGAGCGCCGGAAACGCTGAGGTTCGCGGTGGAAGCGCTATGCTGGTCGCCGGCATAAGCGTAGTTCGTCGAGCTGGTGGCGCCGTTCACGGCGACCAACGTGGTGCTGCTCCATCCACCCGCTTGGGCCGCCAGGCCGCGAAGCTGCATACCTTGAGCGTCGGACAAGGACTTCATGCCGGCCAGTCCCATTCTCGCGAGAGACTGATTAGAGAGATTTCCCTCGCCTGCCACGACCGGGCTCAGACCGAGGGCGATGACCGAAACCGCGCCGAAAAGAATTTTCATTGCAAGTGCCTCTCAATGAAGATGCGGAAAACGATACACACGCGTCGGGGTCCTGACTCCTTTCGGCGACGAAGGCCAGCGGTTCGCCTTCGAGACATCGCTCCTCCATGATAATCAGCCAATCGATCCGCGTTTAATGTCTTCCGAAAATTAACGATTGTTTCCGAGTTTTGTTTTTAAACCGACCAGTGCAAGCGATTTAACCGGACGTGGGACGGTGCTTGAAAGGACAAGACGGCATACTGCTTAGAGAAACAGCATGCCGTCTTGTGAGAAGCACATATCCGATGGCTCCGACCGAAGGACGGCCGAAGACTTCGAGTCAGAATTACTTGCCAGCTTTCGCGCTGGAGAATCCACCGGAGCCGATCACGTTGACCGTCGTGGTGGTGCTGACGTGGCTGCCGTGGGTCGTAATCGTGGTGGTCGCGTCGCCCGAAATGGCGGCGTTGTCGCCAGAGGCGCTGGCGCCCTTCTTGCCCGTGTCGGCGGCACCGTAGAAGGTCAA
>CAYWOV010000022.1:9741-11740 GCA_964459965.1 uncultured Planctomycetaceae bacterium
AAAAAAGGGTGCGGATTCAGGATTCAACAACAGAGACTTGCTGTAGCTACGAGCAAAATCCTTTGCTTCGGTCCCAATCTAAACGGGACGCTTGTCCCCTGTCAACGAAATATTTACCCATATTTGCTATTTTCTCTGATCTACAGAATCCATCCATCCGCCCATGAGCTATGCGTGCCGGAACTGCGGAGATGATGTTTGCCGGCAGCATCAGCCTTGCCGCCGCGAGAATCGCTGTAAGCGTTTATTTTACAGAGAGATGCGGAGAAGATGGGCTCAAACGGCGAACCAGCAACGACACCGTCTTGCCGGTTTGGGCCGGAGCTCGCTTAGGGATGAATCGTGGGAAACACCGATATCGGAGCGGCCACTTGCTTTTGAATGACGACTCGGTTCAGTCTGCCGAGGTAGCTTTCCTCGGGGCGCAAGCTCAGGGGAGCATTTTCTCGCAAATCCTGGTCTTTCTTGGCGACGACGAGGATCGCGTTTTTTTGCCACTGCTTTGCGAATTCGTCGATTCGCGTCCGCACATTTCCGCGCGCCGGGTCAGCCAAATAGGCGTAAAGACCGTCGCTCCCCCGGTAAACGACGAAATGGTTGAACTTGCCGATCGTCAGCGGGACAATCACCGGAATCTTTGACTGCGAAAGCTGCTCAAAGGTCAAGGTACCGATGCTCGACAGGTAACCGAGCTTGACCGAGACACGACGCAAGTCGGTCAACGACAGCCCGTTCTTGATGCGTTCTTTGCGCTCCTCGGGCTTGAGCATGGCGTCGATCGTATCGAGGACCTTTTGTTCGCCGACCCTGTCCCCCCAGTAGTATTGAAGCAGCGTGCACAGCGATGCAGCCCCGCACGAGTAATCGCGGTTTTGCTTGACGACGTTGCGATCACGGATATCCTTCCAGCTCCAAGCGAAATTCAACGTGATGTGATCCGGATCGCGGACGGGAGCGCGCACCTCGGTCCAGGGCTTATCGGAGTTGTCGACCACCTTTCCCGCAGGCGGAACGCCCCACGAACTGCTGGACAGCGGCCACAGAACGGCCAAGATCGCCAACGCGGCACTAACCGCCGCGATTCCTCGATCATTTGGATGGATCATGCCAAGCTCCGGCACATGCCGTCTCGCGATGAGATCCCGTGTTGGTGTACCGCACGGGAGCCGCCCTTGCGTCGATGCCGTACTCAATACGTGAACGTGATTCCGACGCGCGAGGGCGAGTCGGGGGTCATTCCGATTTCGCCGAACGGCTCGATGATGTGCTTGTCCTTGACCATCGTGACTGAGACTCGGAATCGCATCAAATCGAGATCGCTTCCCGGCAGACTCACACCATTGACGCCGTATCGCGTCAGATAGTTGCCGATAAACGTGCCGCTGATCACGACCCACGGATTGGCGGCAAAACCGACGCCGAATACATAGTCGAACTCCTGTCCGGGATCGACATCCAGGTTGTTGCCAAAACTGGCGTCAAAGCGGTGCACGTAGCCGGCACCGTAGTAGAAGATCACCGGGTCAATCGTGTGAACGGCCAAGATGCTGGCGGTGATGTCCCAGAATCCCTGGCCGAGCGCGCTATTGGGAGCCAAGAGCGAGGTGGCGAACGTTGCATGGCCGGTCGGCGCGATGAAACCCAGCGAGGCAATCACATCGGGCACGTAGGCGCCGCAGCCCTTCATGACCTGGTAGTTCAAGCCCGCCGAGATGTCTCCCATGCTGACGAAGTTGTTGGTATGGCTGTCGCCGGTATCGGTCGTTTGTTCGTCGTTCGACCAGCCGAGCGGCAAGTTCACGTAGGCCTGCAGGCCGTCGCAAAGACCGTAACGCACGGCAAACGGAATCGTCATCAACTGCAGCCGGATGCGTTCATTGGCGACGCCGACGATGTCTCCACTTTTGTTCACGACCGGGAGCGCCGCGTTGAGGTTGTAGACACTGTAACTCAGGCCCCAGTCAACTTGGTGTTCACCCGGTTTCAAGAGAATCGCTTC
>CAYWOV010000023.1:0-11689 GCA_964459965.1 uncultured Planctomycetaceae bacterium
AAACGGACGGCAATTCGGTACGCAAAACCGCGTGCCGAGAAACGTGTGGGTTTCCGGGACGTGCTGGCGTGGCACTTAACGGTCGTTTGATGGTGTTCCCGGAAAAGGGATGAGAATTCGGGACCTAATCGCCTTTCGAAAGGGGAATTCCGCGTCGACCTTGAAAGGAATGTCCGCGCGATCACGAATTGCTGAGCCGTCACGTTTTGCAATCAGAGACCTGACGAGGCTGTGCGGCGAGCACCGAGTCCAACCAGTCGAAGGCGCGCTGGTTGAATAGCGACCTGGCACCTATCTCGCAATGTGCTCCCGCGCCCTCTGTGGCGGTAAAGGTGAGACGGGCCTTAGGGCACGTCAGATCGTCATACAATTTTTGAGCGGTGACGCCGATTTCGTCGTTCTCGGCGGAGCAGACGAGCGTCGGGCAGCGAATCTGCGCCACACACCCTTCCAGGGAGTATTCCCGCGTCAACCGCATGTACGCCAGCGGGCTGTCGACTCCGTGCACCCACATGCAGCGCCGGAGGCCCCAACCCGCCGTTGTATGCCGCAGGCGTCGGCGAATGACTGAGTCGAGTAAGGACAGCACGAGTCGATTTCCGTCTGGAATTTGCCGGGAGATGAAAGTCGGAAGGCGGCTTTTGAGTTCGTCAAAGAGGGAGAACTCGCCCGGATCGGCAATGCAAGCCGCCAGCCGAGGCTCGCCGCTTGCCGCACGCGGGGCCAGGTATCCGCCAAAGCTGATTCCCAAGATCGCGATTCGAGCAGCATCGATCTCCGGCCGAGACACGGCAAAATCCACGACAGCACGGCCGACGGCTTCCCAATCCGGACGAAATACGATGCCGTCCTCGATGATTGCCGCGCCCTGGCCTGGTCCGTCAAAGACGAGGCACGTATAGCCGCGGGCGATGGCCGCCGCTCCGCTGAAGAAATAAGCTTCCTCCGCGGTGCTGTCGTAGCCGCCGGTAATAATCAGCGTCGGCCGCGGTTGCTCGTCGTCGGCCGCCCGGAAGAGGTAGCCGTGTAGCGCGGTATTGCCGTATGGAATGGAGATGCGCTGGGCGCTTGGCTTCATAAGGACTACGGCCGACTCGAACGCGTCCCGCTGCCGCCGGTAGGCGTCGACGACGCGCGGATCAACTGGCGAGCCGATCAGAAATGTATACGAGGCACGGAAGTAATTTGACGCCCTCAAATAAGCGGACAGTGCGCTCGTGCGATGGCCCTGCGCGAGACTCGTTTCCGCTCCGGTCAACACGCCGGCTGCCAATTCGGACCAGACGTCGAACCAACTTTGCGCGTCGGTTTCCCGGATGCAGCGTGCCGCGGCGAAGCATTCGCCAATCTCGGCGCCGCCGCTGCTCGTGTGCCCCGCCGTTCGCAGCCATTGGTCGTCGAACAGAGAATCCTTAAAGACGAACGGCAACCCCAAACTCCGTTGGAACCAGGAACGAGACGAACACTGACGACGGCTGGTCAAATTCCGGCTGGTCCCTTGCTCGTTCGCATAGAGTAACACCCGCAAGAGAGCATACAGGCTGACCCAGATGTCCGGTTAGCGCAGCACAGCAGCGCCCCGAAAAACGTTGGATTTCTGACGACGCTTTTGAGGCGTTTTTGACCGTCGTCACGCGATCGCGCCCGATTCCGCCAAAACGTATGAGAATCCGGCACGCAGAACGCGTACCGAAAAACGTGTGAGTTTCCGGTGCCGGTCACGGCGGCACTTATCGGCGGTTTTGCGGCGCGTCCCGGAAAACGAACGGGTTTTTGAGAAACGGTCCCTGAGCCCGAAGGTTGCGTCCCAAAGTCTACCGGCGGTCTCAAGTCGGATGGCTGGCTACGCATCAACGACCAGATTCGATGACGGCCGAGCCTGGCAAGCGAGGATCAGACCGCTCGCCTTTTCTGAAGGGCTGAGTGCATCTTCACAGTCCATGACCACCGTCCCCTCCATCAGTCGCGTCTTGCATTGGCCGCAGATTCCGGAGCGGCATTCATAGGGCAACTGAATTGACGAGGCTTCGGCCGCTTCGAGCACCGAGGTCTCACTCGACACAGAGGTGCGAAGCATGGAAACGGCAAAGTCGATCGTCTTGATTGAGATCGCGATCTCCGGCACCGACGGAATATCGTTCGATTTGTCTGACTGCTGCTCGTCACTCGAAGTCTCTGTCGTCGTCTCCGCTCCTTTTTTCGACCCGAACTTTTCGGTCTTGATTTGAGAATTCGCGACGCCCAAGCCCAGCAGCAGGCTGCGGGTAGCGTCCATCATCTCGTTAGGACCGCACAAATAGACCGATTGGCCAGCCAGGTCAGGCACAAAACGTTGTAACAATGTCTCTGTGACTCGGCCGCGAGCGCCCCTCCACATGCTGTCTGAAGGGCAACGCGTCAACGTTTGGCAGACGTAAAGCCGGGGAAACCTGCCTCTCAACCATTGAATCTCGTCGTGAAAGATCAGGCCCTCTTCCGTCTTGGCGACATTCACAAAGTAGATGACTCCAGCCCACGCTCGGTCGGTCAGGTATCGAACGATGGACATCATCGGCGTGATGCCCACCCCGCCGGAAATCAGCACGACAGCAGATGCGTCCTGTCCAGTAAAAATGAACTTGCCCGCAGGGCCGGAAACCTTCAGGCTGTCTCCCACGCTTAGATGATCGTGGATAAACCGCGAGGCAACGCCGAACGGCTCGCGTTTGATCGAAAGCTCGCACGCCTCCCCTCGTGTCGGCGACGAGGAGATGGTGTACGACCGATTCACGCGTTTGCCGTCGATCATTAATTGAACGTTGAGAAACTGTCCCGGTAAATAGGCGAAGGGAAACGGACCTCCGTCTGCCGCGGTCAGCCGATAGGTCTTTACCTCCGGGGTCTCCTGAAAGATGGCGGCGACTTTCAAGACGCCTTTCCACTGCTGACGAGGCTTCGTTGCGTCGGCCGAGCTAGCAACAATAGACGGCGCCTTCACGACCGCGCGTTCGCTGGCTGGCCTTTTTGTGGATTTCCGGGCGATTTGCAGCAGCTCGAAATAGTGCCGTCCGAAGCGAGCGCCGAGCAACACGACAAGCACTGCGGCAAAAGCGAGTGGCGGCCGCACGTCCGATTTCACCAGCATGTAGTAATGCAGCACTCCCAGCGCGGCCACTAGGTAGGTAATGCGGTGTATGAGTTTCCATCGTTTCGGCCCGAGCCGCCGGACCATGCCATTTGTCGACGTGACGGCCAATGGCACCATCAGCAGCACGGCTGCGGCACCAACTTGCAGAAAGCGGCGCGTCCAGATTTCGTGAAAGGTACTGGACACGCTTAGTGCGCGATCGAGTCCGATGTAAATGCCCAGGTGTATGATCGAGTAAAAGAAAGCATACAATCCGAGTGCCCGCCGAAACGCGACCCAGCCGCCCCAGCCGGTGGCCCACCGCAGCGGCGTAATTACCAACGCGAGGCACAGGAACACGAGCGCAAGTGTGCCGGTCACGTGAAGCGCATGGTTGACCGCATTGGCCCCGAGCTGGCCGCGGTAGGCGTCCCAGCCCAACATCAACAACGGGACCGCTCCGTTCAGAATGACCAGCAATCGATAATAGGCCACTGGACTCATCGGATTGACGTTCAATAAGAGAAGCAGGGCGTCCTGAAGATTGTCTCTCTGTCCGGTCCGGGGGCGGCGACTGGCGGTCGCTAGCCGAGTCAATGTCCTGTCGGCGGCTGCCAATCGTCGTGCTTGCGAATGGCGGACTTTTCAAGCTCAGAAGTTTGCTCGTAAGTCCATGCCCGCATACAAGTCGGCGACTTGGTGTTCGTATCCGTTGAAAGGCAAAGTTTTTCTGCGACCCGCCTCGCCGATTCGCTGCTCGGTCGCCTGGCTCCATCGTGGATGGTCAACGGCCGGGTTTACGTTCGCGTAGAATCCGTATTCGGTCGGCCCAGTCCGGCTCCAACTTGTGGTCGGTTGATCGGCGACCAGCCGAATCTTGACAATCGACTTGATTCCCTTGAAACCATATTTCCAAGGGACCACCAATCGAACTGGGGCGCCGTCTTGTGGCGGCAACAGTTTCGCGTAGAGCCCTGTGGCGAGAAGGGTCAAAGGGTGCATCGCCTCGTCCAGTCGCAGGCCTTCGATGTAGGGCCATTCCAATACGGACGTCCGTTGACCGGGCATGTGGACCGGATCGAGCAGCGTCTCGAAGGCAATGTACCTGGCGTTGCTCATTGGCTCGACGGTTTCCAGCAGATGCGCGAGCGGAATGCCGGCCCAAGGGATCACCATCGACCAGGCTTCCACACACCGCATGCGATAGACGCGTTCTTCCGGCCGGCTGATCGCATAGAGGTCGTCGATCGTGAAGCTACGGGGCTTATGCACCATGCCATCGACGACCACCTTCCACCCCTCGGTTTTGAAGTTCGCGGCGGCCGCGGCGACACCTTCCTTGTCGGTCGTGAATTCATAAAAATTGTTATAGGTGCGGATACTGCCCTCGGACGTCATCGGCTCGTTCACGCTCCAGCCGCGTGCAACAAGGTCTGCCTCCGTCAATTTCGGCGCGCTCAGGTCGACAGGAGCGGTCGGTGCGACGTCGATCGACGCGGCTGGGTTCAACCTGCGATACATCGCGGCCGTTGCGATCACGCTCCCGGCCGCAATTCCTGCGCGAAAAAAGCTGCGTCGATTGAAATACAACGGCGGTGGCGTGATTTCGTGTTCAGGAATCTTGGGGATGTCGTGCATAAAAGCTAATTTCCCGTCGGCGACTGCTCGGCCAGCAGTTTGTCGATCTGACCGGCGACTTCTTATACCCTTCTACCCTTCATCGCCGAGTTCCGTTCCCAGCGGTAGCGGACTCGGGCTTTGTTCACAAGGTAGATGGACGGCCATTACGGGTTGCCCCACGCCGGCCAGTTCGCCACTTCGTTGTCCACCGTGATGGCGAACGTGAGGTGGTTCTTGGCCGCAGGTCCTTGATGCAAGGGGCGTTGATCCAGTGGAACCACCGGACGGCGCGAGGGCGTCTTGCTTCATTCGTTTCATTGTTCGGAACCGCCTCGCGAAGACCGATCGGGTCGGGACCGGTGGGGCTGCAGGCTTTGCCTCGATCGCGTTGCCCGGTCGGCATGGCGCCTTTTCTCCTCACATTTTGTCGCTGCCCATCTTGTCGGACCCCATCTTGTCGCTGCCCATTTTGTCCGAGCTCATTTTCTTCGATCCCATCTTGTCGGAGCTCATTTTCTCCGAGCCCATCTTGTCCGAACCCATTTTGTCGCCAGCCATCTTGTCCGCCTCCATTTTGCCGGAGCTCATTTTCTCTGGGCTCGTCGACGACGACTCGCAACCGGCGATTCCGAGGCCCACGAATCCAATCAACGCCGCGCACAACAAGCTGCGAACCAAGCGAGACATGCCTTGCTCCATTTCCAAAGAGGACATTCACTCGAACTGTGTCGGGATAACGGCAGGGCACGGTGATTCGTTCAATCCCGAGTGTCTACTGCCGACGACGCAAATTGGATGACGGGACCGGCAATCCGTTACAAGAATTCGGCGAGAATTCCTAGGCCGTTTCAAATTCGGAGTGCGGCGGCAGGGCGGAATGACGCGGCCGTGCTCAGTCGGCATTCGCTGGCGCGCTGCTCGAAGGTGCCGAAAGCCCGTTCCCATTACGAGGCGTCGTGGTCCAGTCGCCCGATGCCGAGTTTTTTCATCCGGCTGCGAAGCGTGTTCGGGTGCAGGCCGAGGATTTTAGCCGCGCCGTTGGGTCCCTCGATGACGCCTTTCGTCTGTTCGAGAATTTGTCGAATATGTTCCCTCTCGATCGCGACCAGCGAGCCGGTCGATGCCTCCGATATCGGTGTGCCGGCGGAGAGGATTTCCGGGTCGATTTCGAGAATCGGACCGGCCGAGACGATCACGGCCCGCTCGATGATGTTTTCCAACTCGCGGACGTTGCCCGGCCAAGGGTAGGCGTCGAGCTGTGACAATGCGTCGTGGCTGATCTGCTCGATCGGTTTGCCGATCCGCGCCGCGAATTTCTTGACGAGGAAATGCACCAGGAGCGGAAGGTCTTCCTTGCGTTCGCGCAACGGAGGCACGTCGACGGGAAAAACGTTGAGCCGGTAGTAGAGATCCTCTCGAAACGTTTTTTCCCGCACGGCCGCGAGCAGGTCGCGATTCGTCGCGGCGATCACGCGGACATCGACGGAGATGGGCGACTTTCCGCCGACGCGATCGAATTCTTTCTCCTGCAGCGCGCGGAGCAGCTTGGCCTGCACTTCCGGCGGCATCTCGCCGACCTCGTCGAGAAAGATCGTGCCGCCGTCGGCCAGCTCGAAACGACCGACGCGCCGGGCGATCGCCCCGGTAAAGGCGCCTTTCTCGTGTCCAAAGAGTTCACTCTCGACGAGCCCCGTGGGCAGCGCGGCACAGTTGATCTTGATGAGCGGCTTGTCGCGGCGCTTGCTGTTGAAATGGATCGCGCGGGCGATCAGCTCTTTGCCGGTCCCCGTTTCGCCGTGAATCAGGACCGAGGCGTCGGTGGGCGCCACGCGACGCACATTTTCGAGCACCCGGACAATGGCCGGACCGGCACCGATGATTTCCTCGAAGTTATGGTCGGCCTGGATCTCTTCCTGCAAGTAAAGATTTTGCGCCTTGAGCCGGGCTTGCTCCTGCTCCATCAGCACGCGATCGGTGATGTCGACGATCATTGTTCGCGTGTATTGGCCGGTCGGAGCCGGTTTCGACCACCACTGCACCCAGAGCGGTTTGCCGTTGTCCTTGCGGCGCAGCTCGAGAATGACGCCGCTGGTGTCGGCACCTTTGCCGACCGAAGCGAAGGCCTCTTGCACGCGACGCTGTGCGTCCGGCGTGTTCGGCACGAGGGACATCCCCTTGAAGCCGACGACTTCTTCGGACTTGAGACCCAGTATCCGTAATGCGGCCTGATTGGCGCTAAGAAATCGTGACTCGAGATCTTCGTGCACATACGCGATCGGCGCTTCATCGAAGAGATCGCGATACCGCCGCTCGCTTTCGACCACTTCGCGCTCCGCACGCAAGCGAGCCAGCTCGGAAGCGGCTCGTGCCGCGAAGATCCGAAAAATCATCAACTGCCGCGCCTCTTCCGGCATCGGTTTCGTGTCGAAGACGCAGAGGTGGCCGAGGTGACGACCACCGGGAGCAACGAGCGGCACCCCCAGGTAACTTTCGATCCCCATTTGGACGAGGGCAACGTCGTTCGGAAAATTGCCGCGGACGCCCGTCGGATGATGGCACAGATTTCCGCGGACGACGTCTTCGCAGGGAGTGCCTGGCAACTCGTATTCAAAGTTCTCGGCCAGGTGGTCCTGTTGCCAATAGGCCAGAGTGCGGGCACGATGCTCTCCGGCGAACTCGGCGATCATCGCGTAGCCGGCACCCACCGCACGTGCCAGATGTTGCACGAGTTTTTGGAAGAACTCGTCACCTGTCCCCCCAGCGGTCCCTTCCACGATCGCGGCAAGCGCAGCGATTTCAGCCTGTCCCGGAACGGGCGCCGAGTTAATCGGCTGCGGAGGGTCGGCGAACGGCATCGACGGGCAACCCCGACCGTGACCGCCAAGTTGGGCTCCGGCCCGCAACCGTCGCGGGGCCGACTGGAATCCAGCGTATCGCCCGTTCCGTTTCAATCCAAGGGGACCGTCAACTCGCTATCTCTTTGGAGAATTTCGGGATCGCTTGGCTGCCATTCACGGGGTTTCTGTTTTCCCGCTGTCTTCAGCGAGCAGCTGCTCGATCTTTTGGCGCATGACGGCCGCCCCTTTCGCCCCTTTCCAGTTCAACTCGCCGTCCCAGCGGTAGCGGACGAATCCCTGCTTGTCGATGAGGTAGGTCGTCGGCCACCAGCGATTGTCCCACGCCTTCCAGATCGCGCCGTCCTGGTCGAACACGATCGGGTATTTCAATCCGTGCTCCGCCGCACTCCGACGGACGTTCTCGATCTTCCGTTCGCGCGCCGTCTCCGGAGTATGAACCCCGATGATGGTGAGCCCCTTGTTCGCGAACCTGTTCTGCCAATCCTTGAGCGACGGATAATTATGCTGGCAGTTGATACACCCGAACGTCCAGAAATGCAGGACGACAACCTGGCCATGCAGCTCGGATAGTTTGAGCGGCTTCGAGTTGATCCACTCTTTGTCGGGGTGCTCTTCCAGTTCCGGCGGCTGAGCTTTTAAGGTGGCCGGCTCCTGGCCCCTCGCGGGCCACGCCGTCGCAAAGAGTGCGAATAACGCGATCAAAATTCCCGATCTCATCGGATTGTCACTCCGCAATGAATTTATTTGGCGGGCCGCATTGAGTGCGGGATCATTCTCGATCTTGGATCAGGTTTCCGACGGGCTGGTTGTGCCGTTCGAGTCGGACTTCTTTGGCGGAATCCCGGCGGCGGTCAAGATCGACGCGACCAATTCGTCGGGGATCGTCGCGTTTGCTGCGTCTCCATTTCCCGAGTCACAGAAGGCCGCTTTCTCTGCCTCGATGGTGGATTTGTAAGAGCGCAGATACTTGCGACATTGGCCGCAGAGCCACAAGTGCAATCGAAGGCGCCACCGCCTCGCGGGACTGAGTTGTCCCTCCACGTGATCGTGGAAATGCTCAAGCGCTTCGCGACAGTTCACACATTGACTCCCCGTTCCGCCCGGTCCGAACACCTTTTCGTAGGGTCGCTTCCGCTCCCGCAGGCTGGTTTCGATTGCATTGTCGGCTCCGCGTCAAGCAGGTCGAAGGCCGTCCTCACTTTGATGCCGGTGACACCGAAGGGTTACAGCTCGCCGGAGTCCAGAATGCCTTTTTCCCACGAACGGTCGTGGCCCCCACGAGATTTCGTGGCAGGATTCTCGTTGCCTTGACAGCCGAGTGAAAGGGCCTGGAAGCCGCACGTTCTCGCAACTAACTGTCTCAGCATCAGTTGCAACGAATCGGCTCGGTCGCGCCCGCGTTCGGCACGCTCTTCGCATTCCTTGTTGCCGTCGGAAATGAAATCGGAACAAAACGAACAATGTTGAGAGTCACGCAATCGAGCGCGGGCGACAAAGGGCCGATCCTGAAGCTCGAAGGAAAGCTAATTCAGCCGTGGGTGGATGAAGTCGGCAGCCTGTTGAACGACGGGATACTCGCATCCGGCTCACGGCTCGATCTTTCCAGCCTGTCCTTTATCGACGAGGCCGGAGCCAAACTGCTCCGGCGGCTGCTCGGCCAGGGATTTCAAATTGAGTCCTGTTCGCCGTACGTCGCCGAGCTCTTACAGTTGAGACGAGACCAGAACTGCTAGCAGGCCCAGCCATGGCAATTCGCAGCGCCAAATCCGTTGCACCGCCGGCGGCCGACATCCGCGAAAGGGAAGCCCGGATTGCGGCGCTGCGCCAAAGGGATCCGACTGCCTGCGAGGCGCTCGTTCGCGAGCTGGGTGGACAGATGCTGGCGATCAGCCGCAGGTATCTGCAAAGCGAACAGGACTGCGAGGACGCGGTTCAAGAAGCGTTCCTTTCGGCGTTTCGGGCCATCGAACGATTCGAAGGTAATTCGGCGCTGGAAACCTGGCTGCACCGCATCGTCGTCAACGCCTGTCTGATGAAACTCCGCAACCGCTCGCGCCGGCACGAGGTTTCCGTCGAGGCCCTGCTTCCGACATTTGATCAGTCGGGTCATCATTCTCAATCAATCCGGTCCTGGCGAGGAACGCCGGTCGAGCAGCTTTTGCGGGAGGAGACGCAAGCCACAATTCGCCGTTGCATCGACATGCTGCCTGACGACTATCGCACTGTCCTCCTCTTGCGCGATATCGATGAGCTCAGCACGGCCGAGACGGCCGAGATGCTCAACGCAGCTAGCGGCACGGTCAAGACCCGCCTACACCGGGCGCGCCAGGCCTTGCGAACTCTGTTGGAGCCGCATTTCGAAATATGAGAAGTATGCGCGCTTGGACGATGTTGTCGTCCTTCACCTTACAAATGCCCATGAAGGTCGCAAGAAGTGCCACGATGAGCGCGACCCACGTATTGAGGGTAGCGCTGGTCGCGCCGTCCGAGGTGCTTGTTGAATCCACGGTATTCATTGGGTCGATCTCCATCTTTAACCCCACGAAGTGCGATGCCTATCGGCCACGCTCACATGCTGCAGCTGCCGTCACGATCGGTAACCCATCCAAACCAATATAATCCCTGCACAAACCTGCTCCATCAAACGTTGGATTTCTGGTGTCGCTTTTTGAGGCGTTTTTAATCGCCGGCACCCGATCACGCCTGATTTCCACAAAACGGATGGCAATTCGGTGCGCAAAACCGTGTGCCGAAAAACGTGTGAGTTTCCGGGGCGTGGTGAAGCGTCACTTATCGATACTTATTCGGCGTGTCCGGGCAAAGGCTTGAGTTCCTGGGAATCGCCATCCGGATCGTTTCGGCGAGTTTCCGATCCGGGGTCGAGAGCATTTTGAGACAAATTCAGGTCGAACCGGGGGTCGCGGTTTCGCGAATATCGTTGCCGCTACAGACCTGATTGCGGCCGCTGGCCTTGGCTCGGTACATGGCGGCGTCGGCCCGAGCAATCAGGGATGCGCGATCCGGTGCGCTATGAATCATCGTGGCCGAGCCGACGCTGACTGTGACAGGCCGCAGGGGCCAGGGTCCCGTTTCCACGGACCGACACACGCGCTCGGCAACGGCAGCAGCCTCGTCGCATCCGCAGTTAGGCAGGATGAGTGCGAACTCCTCGCCGCCATAGCGCGCAACCACCGTGTCCGAGAGGCGACTGCTCTTGTTGAGGATCCGGGCGACTTCCTTCAATGCACCATCGCCTGCGGGGTGTCCAAACTGATCGTTGAATTGCTTGAAATGGTCGACGTCCAGCAGTAACAGGGAAAGCGGCGACCCGTCCCGCGCGGCGCGAGCGTATTCTCGTTCGAGCGATTCCTGAAACGCACGATGGTTCCTCAGACCGGTCAAACCATCCGTCGTCGCCAACGACTCGAGCCGCGAGTTGGCGACCGCCAAATCCGCATTGAGACGGGCCATTTCGCGCTGGGTATTGACCAGCTCGTTATTCAAGCGACTGAAATCCTCAAGAATCTTCTCTTCGCGTTGACGATGAGTGGCTGCTTCAAGCTGCTCTGCTTTTAACGACGTTCGCAGGGCGTTCACTTGTTCGTTCTGGATTCTCATCATCTCGTCGAATAACTCGTTCAGGCCGGCCCGCGACCGGGTGCCACAGATAATGATGCCGACGTCCGTGAGTCCTGCGACGAGTAATAGTCCCGTTAATTTGCCGTCGCATTGAACGTTTACTTCCCAGCCGAATGTGGCATGTGCTTCGATGGCGGCCCGCAGGAATTCCTGGGCCTTCTCACGGCTCTGCGGATCCACAATTCCAAGAAGCGTTGATGCTGAGAGGCATCCCGTGGTGATCCCGAGATCGTCTCGGATGACCCGTATGATCTCGCCTGACTGATCACACTGCAGCACGATGCCAGACTTGTCGTCAGGGACCTTCACAAGGCGTCGCCTTTTCAAGCATCAATTGGTCGGCAACATCGATTGTTCGTAGGGCGTCGGCCGCATATCCATCTGCCCCGACCTCGCGCCAGAGATTGGCGGCCACATTGAATGGGTGACCGCCCACGAGGATGATCAGTTTCGCGCGGGCGCGATT
>CAYWOV010000024.1:0-11641 GCA_964459965.1 uncultured Planctomycetaceae bacterium
CGGGAATCCGAAGGAGGCGGCGAGCTCACGGCCGAGCAAGCCCGTGCCGCGGCTGGCTAAATTCCATCTCGATCCATCGTCGTCGCTGTCCGACGCGCCTTCGATCGCTCACCGCACGGCCGAGAAACTCGCCGCGGTCGGAATTCGCAATGTCTGGGACTTGCTGGCGAAAGAGCCGGAGGACGTCGTGGGGCGCCTCAAACTGGGACACGTGAAGCCGGAGACGGTTCGCGAATGGCAGGTGCAGGCGCGACTGGCCTGCCGCGTTCCCAATTTGCGCAGTCTCGATGTGAAGATCCTGGTCGCTTGCGGAATCTGCGAGCCGGAGGACCTGGCACGTTGCGAGGCGCTCGACCTGCTGGACCGGGTCGATCTTTTCATCTCGACGTCCGAGGGACAGCGCGCCATTCGCGGAGGAAGCCAACCCGATCTCGACATTGTCACGAACTGGATCGAGTCGGCCCGGCACGCGCGGACCTTGAAGGCGGCCTGACGTGCAAGCGGCCGGTTGCGCCGCCCGTGTATCAGGTCTGCATGATGCCCGTCAGCCACGTGAAGAGCGTGCCGGCCACGAAGATCGGAATCCACGCCGCAAGCTCGGGCGCGAGGCTGCCCGTCTTGCCGCAATAGGCCACCGCTTCGGAAAGAGCGAGCATCGCCGTCAACACGCCGGCGGAAAGCGCCATATTGGTAATCAGCGCGCGGCTCTCCCTGCGAAGGATGAGCGGGATGGCCAGCAGCGCGGCCAGAATATTGGCCAACGGCCGAACCAGCCGTGCGTGCAGGTGCTGCGCCAACCGAGCCGTCGCCTGGCCGAATGCCGGGCTTCGTAGCCGGCGGATCAGTTCGGCGGTCGAAATCAGCTTGGAACTTTGCAGCCGGTTATAAAGCAGGTCGAAGGAGAGCTCGCTGACGATAAAGATTTCCTTCGGACTTTCCAAAGCCAGCACGTGCTTCCGGCCCTCCTTCGTCAAACCGAGCTGCGAATAAGGCGTCTCGACGTTCTTCAGACGCCAGCCGGACGGATTGCCGTCTTTGGCCGCATAGTAGCAGGCTTCCGCGGCCCTCAGCGTGGTCATTTCTTGTGCGACTTCGCCCCTCGGCAGCACGAATTGCGCGTTTTTGATGAGTTGCGGGTTGAGTGAAAGCTCCTGCCCGTCGATATGAATGCCGCTTGAAGGATCGGTCAGGGGCTCGATCTCGGTGGCCCCCTTGATGAGAGAGTCTCGTGGAGTCTGCAAGATATCCGCGATCCGCGGGATCACCAATTCCTGGTTGGCCGTCATCAAACCGTTGACGACAGCCGTGCTAATGATGATTGGAATGAAGAGTCGCCAGGTCGGCACGCCGGCTGCGAGAATGGGCTGCAATTCGGAATTCCGTACGAGCAGCGAGAAAACGATCATCGCGTCGATGACAGTGAGAATCGGTCCGCACATATCCAGAAACTGGGTCGATTGATAGGCGTAGTACGACCCCATTCGAGCCAGCAGGCTCCACGTACTGGCCGCATGTTCTTGAAACTCGTCGACGTTGGAAAACCCGTCAATGACGACGAACAGACCGAACATACTCACGAACAGGATCACGAAGATCTGCAGGTAGCGAACGATCAGATAACGGTCGAATGTGGTATTCACGGCTGAAGGGCGCCCTCCCGACTGGCCGTTTGGGCCGCCGCAGGGACGGGCCGGCGGGGACTTTTGAATTCAAGTTTGCGTTCGCTGGTCGAAGACTGTCGCGGATCGTCCTGCGGCGCGAAGAGCTGGCGCACGAGATACATCAGGAAGAGGATTGCCAGAGAGGGCTTGAGCCAAATGTGCTCTCCGGGAGGCGCGAAGGCACGTACCAATTCGTCGCCTGCCGCGAGCCCGAGCAAGAGCAGCGAGAGAAAGGCGACCGCCGCCCGATGCCGAGAACTTCCGATCCACGGCGCCGCGAAGAGGCCGATTGCCGGACCGAGCATGGCATAAGTGTTGTTTTCGGATCGCGGATTGAACAGCAGAATGTAAAGCACCGCGAACGAAAACAGGTACTCGACCGCACGGAGCGAACCGCGACGACGTTGGGCTTGCCAGCACAAAGCGAGAGTGACCAGTCCAGCCGCGACTCGAGTTAGCGTTTGCGCGGATTCGGAAACGCTGACACCGACCAGGCCCAGCACGCTGAACGGCTGCGCCCAAAGCTCGTTCATTCCGCAAAGCGAAGACGCCCGCACCATTTGCAGGCTCATAACGTATTGCGTGGAAACATAGTGCGGCGTCTGCGTCAGGTAAGGGGACAGCAGAACCAGCCCAACACCCACGAGCAGCCGCCAGGCCATCCGCCGGTCGAGCGCCCCGACCAGCAAGATCATCACGATGCTCAGCGGCTTGAAGGCCAGACTCAGCGATAGCCACAGGGTTGCCCGCCAGCGACGCGGGCCGCCCGATTCCGTCTTTGTCAAATCGATGGCGGCCAGCATCATCATTGCCGTCATGATCAGGGTCGATTGTCCATTGCGGGCGCACGAGAGGGCTGGCGGAAGTGATGCCAAAGTCATCAGCGGGAACAGATCGAAGCTCAGCCCCCGCCCGAAGCATGTCGAAAGCTGCCGGACGCCGACGGCGAAAGCGCCGATCGTCAGCACGCGCCAGGCGATTTCGGAAGCAGCGTAGGGAAGTGCGGCAAAAGGGGCGAACAAGATGGCGGCGGACGGCAAATAAAGGAAGCCGTGCCCGGTGTTGTTGTAGACATCGCGCCCCGCAGACCACTGGACGGCCGCATCACGATAAGCCGACACCACTGTGTGATCGCTGCCAAACAGAATGAGCACACCAATCGTGACGATCAGCGCGCCCCAACTGAGCCAGGCAATCCAGATCGCCGTGCGGCTCGACAGGAAACGGCTCGTGGACCTCACGCGGCGGCCTTCCGCTCGTCCGCCGCTGCCGCGCCGAACCCCGGCTCTATGGCAGCATAGGCGCCGCGCAGTCCGCGCAAACGGATTTGAAACACCTCGCGCAGCATGGGCAGCGTGTGTCGCCAAACCGACAGGCTCGAGGACTCCTCGTTGATCAGCGCGACGGGAATTCGCCGGTAACTGAACCCGAGATGATGCGTCAGAAAGACGACTTCGGCGTCGAACGCAAAGCCGTCGATGACGGTCCGCGAGAAAATCGCCTGGCTGGCCTCGGCACTGAATAGTTTGAGCCCCGCCTGCGTGTCGGTCACGTCTCGCGAGATGAGAAACCGCACGATCTGGCTGAAAACAGCCGAAGCCGCCCGCCTCAGGATGCGACGATGCACGAATTGCCGCGAGCCTTCCAGGTCGCGGGCACCGAATGCCACCTGGCAATGACCTCGCTCAATCAGCTCATAACCGGCTCGCAGGCTTTTGAGTGCGTAGGGCAGATCGGCGTCGGTAAAGGCCGCCACGCGGCCCGATGCGCTGAGCATTGCCGCGCGGACGGCAGCGCCCTTGCCCCGATTTTGAGACAGCGAAAGGGTCGAGAACCGCGGGCCGAAATCGACCGCCACGGCGGGCGTTCCGTCGTGGCTGCCATCGTCGGCGACGACGACTCGATAGTTAATTCCCCATTGATCGAGGTATTCGCGCAGCTGCCGCAAAGTTCGCGGCAAACGGGATTCCTCGTTGTAGGCCGGAATCACGAGGGTCAAATCGTGATCGGGCGGGCGACGCGGCAATTTCAGGATTTGAGGAAGTTGAGACATGCTTTGGTTCACGGCCCGTGATACGCCGAACGGCGAAATTGAGGAACGCGACCACGCCGGTTGAACGAGATTGCCCCTTACTTGCGGGCCCGACCGCTCGGCCGTGGTGAGCCGATCGGGCGGCGGCGCCGGGGCCGGCGACGTTCGCGCTGGGATGTCCCGAAGAATCAGGCACTCTTTAGCTTCGTTTCGAAAATGCGTCAACTCATCTTCGTCTTCGCGCAGACGCCTATTTGGCCATAATGCGTCCCTTTCCCCGACGGCCAGTAAGGGCCATTGCAAGCGGTCCGACGTGGAGCACAGCGAAAAATGCAGCCCGTGCCGGGGCAGCCCGATCATCAATCGTCATCTGCCGACACGGCAGCCGAAACGATCACGCGTCGCAGGCCTTGGTGGCGGGAACCAGAGCTGCTGGTCCTGCTCATTCTGGCTGCCTGTTTTTACACGATCCGCGTAAGCGATCTGTCAGTCCGAGGCGAAGAATCCCGCCGGGGAAGAATCGCTTGGGAAATCTGGCAAAGCGGGGATTGGATTGTCCCGCGAATTCAGGGACAGCCGGTCTTCTTCCGCCCGCCTTTGCAAAACTGGTTGATCGCCCTGGTCGGAATGGCACACGGGGCCGTCGACGAATGGGCCCTGCGACTTCCGAGCGTCGCGGCCATTTTGATGACGGTCATCATCGTTTACGGTTATGCGCGAAGTTTCCTTTCGCGTTTCGGAGCGTTCTTCTGCGCTCTGTCGCTGGTGAGCTTGGGACAAGTGCTGGAGTTGGGGCGTTTGGGTGAGACCGACTCGCTCTTCACGCTCTTTCTGGCCGGCTCGTTGTTGACATGGAAGTGGTGTCAAAACGCGGGCGCATCGCCGCGCCGCGGTTGGTGCCTCGGCTACGCGCTGGCCGCGTTGGCGACACTGACGAAAGGGCCGCAAGCTCCGCTGTACTTCGTCGGTTCGGTTTCGCTCTTTTGTCTGATCACGGGCCGGAAGCGGCAACTCTTTTCGCGGGACCACCTGGTCGGCCTTTTGACCGGCCTGGTGATCGTCGGGCTGTGGCAGGTTCCCTACGCGATCAAGATGGGGCCTGTGGCCTCGTTTGAGATTTACTTTCACGACGTGGGTCCGCGGTTCTTCGATTTCACCGTCGCCAACGTCGTCGAACACATGCTGACTTACCCCGTGGAATTGTTGGCGGGATCCTTGTTGCCATGGTCAGTCTGGCTGGTCTGCATGCTGAGCCCCGAGTTTCGGCAGCATCTGCGGCGTTGGCGTGGAGACGCTTTGTATCTGGCGGTCTGCATGGCCGTCGCATTTCCCTCCGTGTGGATCGCGCCGGGAGCGAGTCTGCGTTATTACATGTCGCTCTTCCCGTGCTTTGCCTGCTTGATTGGGATTTTGATCGAGGCGCGGATGACTTTGCCCGCCCGCGAGGGTTGGGCCGGGTTCGTCTGCTGGTATCAGCGCGTGTTGGCCGTGTTGATCTTGTCGGCGGGCGTTGGCGTCGCCGGGTTCTCCTGGCTGCGGCCGCAGTCAGAATTCTCGCAGTCGGACCGATTCGCCGCGATTTATTTCGCGGCCTGCCTCTTCGCGGCCGCGTGGATCTGGTGGTTTTCGGCCCGAATGACGCAGCGGGCGATCATGCTCAGCTTTACGGCGACGGCCTGTTTCCTCGGCCTGAGCCAGGCGACCCTGATGGTGAATATTCGCCAACGATTCAGCGAAGACGCGGGGCAGGCCGTGGCCTTGATGAAGCAACAAATCCCCGCTGATGCCGAATTCGTCAGCCTGGGCCCGGCCCATCACTTGTTCCTGTTTCATCTCCGCGAACCAGTCCGTCTTTTGGATCGCAATGAGGACGATCCGGCCGTTTGGAAAAACGCCGAGTACTTTTGCATGTGGATTAAAGGGACCGATCCGCCCCAGTTGGAGTTCTCGTGGGAGCCGGTGGCCACGATCAGCTGCGACCGCAATCGCAGCGGCCGTCCGACTGAAGTCACAATCGTGGGACGCCGCAAGCTTTCCACCGCGGTCGCCGACCAATCTGCGCAAACGCGGCATTTCTAACGATTAGTTCAAGCAAGCTGCGATTGACGCACGGTCGCCCTTTGCCTAAATCAGCGTCCCGCTCTGCGTGGTCCCTCGCGGACGCAAAACGGAAATGGGAGAGTCGACATGAACACAAATCCCGCGGCCTCAGGCCCGATCGACTCGAGCCCGGTGAAGCGCAGGGCGCTCACCCGGCGCCTGCTTTGGATCACTGGACTCGTCGCCGTTCCCATCGCGGCCCTTGTCGCGATCGGCGCGCCGTCCGGACCGGCCGATCCTGTGCAGCCGCTCACCGTGCAAAGTCAAGACCGCGTCGGCAGCCTCGACGGGGCTGCGTCGTTGCGGGTTGCCACGTTCAATATCCATGCCGGCGTGGGACGTGACGGAATTCGCGATCTCGGTCGCACGGCCGCCGCGCTCACCGATCTCGACGTGGCCGCTTTGCAAGAGGTGCGAAACCCGCTCTTGGGATTCCAAGGGCCTCAGGTTTCCGACGTGGCCAACAAGCTTGGCATGGCGTGGCTCTTCGTGCCGGCGGAGAAACGCTGGTGGCGAAACGATTACGGCAACGGCTTGTTGACGCGCGTGCCGCTGACGGACTGCGTCCGCATCCCCTTGCCGACTGCGTCCCGCCAACGCTTTCGTGCGGCCCTGCTTACCAATTTTTCCTATCAGGGCCACACGGTGCACGTCGTGACCGTGCACATTGATAAGGATATGGAACAGAACACCCACGACATTCAGCTTCACACGGTTTTCGACTTGTTCTTGTCATTGCAAGAGCCGGCGATTCTTTTGGGCGATTTGAACGAGTTCGGCTCGCATCCGGAGATTGTTCGGCTGCTGGGAACGGCGGGCGTGCACAATGCGCTTGCCGACATCCCGCGGCCCACGGTCAAAAGCGATCCCATCGATTGGATTATTACGCGAGGTTTCCGCACGGTGCACGCGGAATGGAGGCCGACGCCTTCGTCCGATCATCCGGTCGCCTGCGCCGAGCTGCAGTTGTCTGAGCGAATCGCCCGGGATTCAGGTCCGGCGACGCATACGGCGTCCTTGCGACCCTGATTCAATCGCAGGGCGACTTCGCACGAAGGGGGAATTGTGGCGACAGCGGATTACCGCCTGGTGTCCGACGTTGGTCGGCATCGTTGGCTGTACCTGGGATTGCTGGTGGTTCTGGCCGTGTGGTGCGCGGTGGATGTCATGCCCCGCGGCGGCATCAATTGGCAACGGATCAACGAGCACCGAACCGACTTCACCGTGTACACGGAAGCAGGTGCCGCGTTCTTCGACGGCCGCGATCCTTACCAGGTGACCAATCCCCGCGGATGGCGCTACCTCTATCCGCCGCTGTTTGCGATCGCGGTTGCCCCCCTCCACGCCGTTGCTTCGACCACACAGGTCTGCATTTGGTTCGTCCTCAGCGCAGCGATGGCGTTCGGGTGTTACTTTGAAACGCGGCGCACGATTGCCCTCTTGTGCCGCCAAACGGGCTTCGGCGAAGAGCAAACGCGCCTGTTGTTCTGGATCGGATCGGCCGGTCTTTTGACCGTGATGCTGCCGACTTTGAACTGCCTGCAGCGCGGGCAGGTCGAAGTCCTCAAGCTGTACCTGCTTTTGCTGGGCTTCCGCCTGTTCCTTTCCGGACGCGGGTCGCGTGCGTGGTTTTTCGCCGGGGTCGTGTTTGCCGGGGCGGGAATTCTCAAACTGACGCCGCTGCTGCCGGTCGCCTGCCTGATTCTTTACGACGGAGTGCTCGCACTGATCCACCGTTCGGACCGCATTCCCCGTCTGCGGGCCGCCTCGTTGACGGCCGGCGTGGGAACGGGACTCTTGCTCTTCGCTTTGTTGCTGCCGGCGGCCGTCATCGGCTGGAACGCGAATTTGCACCATCTCGGGACATGGTTTTCCGGCGTCGTTACAAAAGTCATCGACGTTCGCACTTCCGACTTCGGCGAAGACGTGCGTTCAGTCCGCAACCAGAGCCTGGACAATGCCGCCTACCGTTTCGGCAATTGGATCTACGGCCAGTTTGCCAGCGGCCCCGACGACTCGGTCATCGATCGCCCCCATCCGGCCACCGTGCGGCTGCCGATGGATGTCCCGTTTGCCGGAGAGATGATCGTCCTGGCACGCGTCGCTGGACTGGCCCTCTTGCTGCTGTTTGTGATCCGCTCGGCGCGGTTCGACCAACCACTCGGACGAGCCGTGATTTTCGGACTGGCGTGCGTTGCCACGCTGGTGGTCTGTCCGGTGGCGCGCGGATGCTATTTCGCTCTCTTTCTGCCGGCCGTGGTCTTCACTTCAATGTGGCTGGTCCGGCAAGGACGTCCTCGAACGGCATTGTTTTTGGCAGTCGTTCCGGCCGTCTCGGTCTGGCTGCACTATTTGGCCTTGCCCGGCAGCGGACGAATCGGAGTGCTCGGCCTCGGCACGGCGGCCTGGTTCTTCTGCACCTGCGCGACTCTGGACAAATGTCTGTGGATGAGCCGCGGCCGACACTCACCTGACGGCGCAACGTTGTGAGCTGAAGGTTGAAGGCTCACGTCGGCCTGCACCTGCTCATTGGCGCAGCCCAACCCGGGCCGGGTTTCCTTTTGACTTACGAGTCCGAAGAATGTCTACTGACGGTAAACACCCGTCTCGACGTTCTGTCACTGCCCGGAACGGGCCGTTCCGGCCTCGTTCAAAAGGAGCCATCGATGGCAACCGTGCAAGAAATCCTCACGAAGAAGGGCCAACAGATCCTCTCCATCGGCACGCGTGAAACCGCGCTTGGGGCCGCGCAACTGATGAATCGGCACAAGATCGGCTCTCTGTTGGTAATGGACGAGCAGACAGTGGTCGGCATTATCACAGAACGGGACCTGCTCGAACGCGTCCTGGTCGGTCGCCGCGATGCGGCGGATACGTCGGTCGAGGAAGTCATGACGTCGGAGGTGCTGTGCTGCCAGCCGCACACGTCGATCGAGGAAGCCCGCTCCGTAATGAAGAACCGCCGGGTCCGCCATCTTCCGGTCGTCGGCGAAGACGGCCAGCTCCGCGGCCTGATCTCAATCGGCGATCTCAACGCTCACGAAGCCTTCAGCCAGGAGCAGACGATTCACGTCATGACCGAGTACATCCAAGGACGGACGTGAATCCGGATCAGGGGTCAGGAGTCAGCGGTGTGGAAGAAACCCGAAGGGCTTCTCTGTCGTCGTTGACCGCGGTTCCCCGACTCCTGGCCCCTCTTGCGGTGTGCCAGCCGAAGAAGCCAAAGACGGCCGCGAACAGCAGGTAGCCCACCGCGATGCCGAAGGTGTGTGTCGGCAGAGCGCCGGTGTGCGGGTTGGCGAAGATGAACAGAAAGTCGACATTGTTGCCGTTGATCTGGTAGGCGTGCGTCAGACCGAGCGCCGCAAAGGTTGCGGCAATCAGCGACCAGACGGCGGCCGTGTAGAATTTGCGGTCGATCAAAAACGCGGAAATGGCCGCCAGAATCATGCACGTGAAGATATACCCTCGCTCGAGCACCAACAGGCCGTGGAGCACGAAACCGTTGAGCTGCACATTTGGGTCATTCGTCAGCGCCTGTTGCATCGTGAGCGCATGCGGGTCGGACTGACCAATCATCTGAAAGGCTCCCTGCGCAACGGTGAGCCCCCAAGCGGCAATGGCCGGGAAGAGTCCCACCGCGACGGCCGGTGCGTGTTGGGAGGGCGTGGTCTGAAAGGCCTGTGCCGTGATGATGATGCCGATCCACAGCACGATGGCCATTCCCGCTTCGATCGGAATCAGGCTGCTGATCAGGCTCACCGTCCCGGTCAGACAAATCGCCGTGATGACCAGCCCGTTGAGCGTTGAGTAGCCGGCCCGCGCGCCGAGCGCCTTCCAGCCGGGATGTCCGATATAAATCGTCGTCGGAAAGCAACTGCCGAACAGCGACGCGGCGATCGTCGCCAGGCCGTTGACCCCGAGCGAGGCCGGCGTATTGAAGCGGTCGCCGGCCGCCTCGGCCGATTCGATGTTCTGCAGACTGCCCAGAACATTGAACAGGCCCATCGGCACGATAACGGAGAGATAGCCGGCCCACTCCTGCGGATTGTGTCTGATCTCGCGGAGCAGGTGCCAAAGCGGTTCGCCGGCAAATCGCGGCGCATAAAAGCCGCGGGCTTCCCACGCGGTTTTGACCGCCTCGACGCTCATCGCCGGTCCGGCAAGCGCCTTGGGCATCAACCCGGGCAGCACCCACGCGCACAGCGTGCCCAACAGCACGGCAACAAATCCTCCGGGCAGTCCGAGCGGGAATCCGGTGCGAGCGAAGTAGGTGATCAGAATGATCGCCAGCGGCAGCATGCCGACGAGCGGCCTCTGGTAGATTTCGAGGGCGAACTTCATCGAAATGAAACCGATCGCGATCCCGGCCAGCGTCGACAAGAGGGCCGCTCGCGGCGTGCGGCGGCGAACCGTTTCGGCGACAAACGCGCCGAAGAACTCGATCAGCCCGCTCCCCAGGCAGGCAATCATGCCGGCCTGCCACGCCGTTTCGGCACTCTTGGTCCGTTCGTAGACCGGCAGCATCACGAAAAAGATATAGATCAAAAGCGACGGCGTATTGATGCCGAAGGGCAGTGCCGTAACGTCGCTACGTCCGGTGGCCCGTGCGACCAAATGCGCCTGCACGGCGTAGAAGACGTTGCCGATCAAAATGCTGATCGCTGCACCCGGCAGAATATACGACAGCATCAGCGGCGAGCCGGCGGAAATGCCGCACAGCGTGCAAAGCTGCACGATTAACAACAGCTGAATCAGATTGTCGACGAACAGGCCGAAGAATCCGTCGAGATCCCGCTTGACGAAGAACGGATACGATGCCTGGCTCATGCTCAATCCAATTGGTCCGGGTCACGCTTTGGCAAAACTCATCTGCGCACCCCACGCGGGTGACGGAGAATAGTTAGGCCCTAGCCCGATTTGCCAGATCAATTCCAGCGGCAAAGCTGGGAGTTGGCTTCCTGGAGGTGGAGTTCCAGGGACGGCTTTTCGTCCGTCGGGCACGTCCGCAGGCACGAACGCAAGAGATCGATGGCGTGTCCCGGCCGATTGGCGCGAATGGAGATCAAAGCCAGGTCGCGGCGTTCCTGGTACGACGCGGGGGCCAGCGCCGTCAAGCGGTGCTGCACCATCCAGGCGGCGGGCCAATTTCCCTGCCGCACATAGAGCGCCTTGAGGTTGTTGAGCATGCGGGTCACGATCGTGCGGGACCCGGCGGGCCGAAGCGACGCGCGAACGTCGGCCTTCCGCAGTCCGCTGATTTCGCAGAGCCACTTCATGCACGCCCGCTGCGAAACGATGCGTCCGTGGGCAAACGGGTCGATAAACAAGGTGCCATCGACCGACTCGTAGCGCGTGAGGAAGTGCTTGGGCGCGGAAACGCCCCGCAAATCGATGCCCACGCGCTCGGCCACCGCCATGTACAGTATCGACAGCGTGATCGGCAATCCACGGCCCGTCTCGACCACGCGATTTAGAAAGCTGCTCTCGGCCTGTTCGTAGCAGGCGTCCTCGCCGTAAATGCCATGTTGTTCGGACAGGCATCTGACAAGCAGCCGCAGGGCATCGCCGTCGTTGCGAGACCGGGCGACCGCGCTCGCTAGTTCGCGGCCGCGCGCATCGAGCCATTCGAGTGTCGGACGAAAGTCCAATCCGGGCTGCGTATCACGCGCCAACTCAAGCGCCACCAGCGTCAAATCGACGTCCGGCCGCCTTGTGAACAGCTTGAGGAACTCTGCGTCACACGCATAGGTCGGTTCGGCAGACATTCCGATCTCGAAAAGCGCGACAAGTCGGATTTCATGAACGGCACGAAGCCCGAAAGGGCAGATCCCCTTATAGCTCTTTG
>CAYWOV010000025.1:0-2117 GCA_964459965.1 uncultured Planctomycetaceae bacterium
GAACTCCCGACACCAGGATTTTCAGTCCTGTGCTCTACCAACTGAGCTACCTGTCCGTGCAGGCATGCAAATTCTGGGAGACAGCGATCAAACGCTGGTGGTGCCAAAATTCGCACGCTCGTCGGGTCGGCATCATAGGCCAAGCTGGAAAGCGTTTCAACCAAAGTTTTTGGGGCTTTCCGACGAGGGATCGGGCGGCAAGAGAAAGTGCAGGGCGGGACCTGTTGTCATGGTTGTCACGATTGCCATCAGGACCATCATGGCGAAAAGTGTCGGGGAAATAACCTTCAGATCAAGCCCAACGTTAAGCACGATCAGTTCCATCAGGCCGCGAGTGTTCATCAACGCCCCGAGCGCAGCCGCGTCACGCCAACTCAAACCGGTGAGTCGGGCGGCGACGCAAGTTCCGCCGAATTTTCCAACGGTCGCGACGAGAATAATCAGGCCGCAGAGAAGCCAGGCTTCCCAGCCAGAAACGAGATCGATACGCGTCCTCATCCCGGTAAAGGCGAAGAAGGCAGGCAAGAGCAGAACGGTGACGATTTGCTCCAACTGTCGTGTGAAGCTGCGGGCCACGGCGCTATCGTGTGGAATCACCGCGCCCAATACGAAGGCACCGAACACAGCGTGGATCCCGATCAAGTCGGTTGTCAATGCCGATGCGAGCAATGCGACGAAGACGAGTGCCGCGGCGCTTCGCGGGACTGGGCCGTTCGGCCAGCGCAATACCAAGCGAGCCGCCAGAGGCCGCACAATCAGGATCATTATGGTCAGATAAGTGAGTGCCCCAATGGCAACGGCGAGGCCGGCCCCCACCTGCGCCTTGGCGATCCCTACCACGAATGCCAACAGGCACCAGGCGGTGACGTCATCAGTTGCCGCGCAGCTGAGTGCGACGACGCCGAGTTCTGTGCGGCTCATTCCACGGTCTGTCAAAATACGGGCAAGGACAGGGAAGGCAGTAATCGACATCGCGACCGCCAAAAAGAGCACAAAGCTCGTGAAGGGAACATCGCGGCTCGAGAGTCGGGGATAGAGGGCCAGAGCCAGGACGGAGCCTAAGAGGAACGGCAGAAGAATGCTGGCGTGAGAAGTTGCTACAAGCGAATGGGCCCTCCCTTTGATGAGTCCCGCATTCAGGTCGAGGCCAACCATGAACATGTAGAGAATCACGCCCAGTTGTGCTATCACCTGAAGAAAAGGTGCGATGTCCGGTGGAAGCACGACCGCCGAAATCTTCGGTCCCAGCAGAGAAGGGCCCAACAAGATACCGGCAAGCACCTCGCCGATCACTGGCGGTTGCCCGACAAAGGCGAAGATCCGCCCGATCAACTGTCCCGCCACGATCACGGCGGCCAGGGCAAAAAGGACGTGGGGAACGACGTCGCTCGCGTTAGCAGGCGCTTTGGCGCTCGCTTGTCCAACTGGGAGCGGAGGGGCGATCAGCGTTTCGCCGTAGCTGCGAATTACCAGAAAGAGCCCCGCGGTCACGAGAATCATTGCCGCGTAGGCCGCGGCCGTCCAGCGGGCGTGTCGCTTCTCCTGCGCAGTGTCGAGTAGCGGTGGATGGCCGGGAGACTGAGAGGCGGGCATGGCTCATCGCATTATAGTGGCGAGCACTATGCGGTGTCTGTGGTCTTGCACTGTTCAAGTGCCGCCGGTTGTCTGCTGGCGCTCGTCAATCAGAACTGGTGCGTCAGGCTCACCATGAGCCAATGTGCCTGCGCATTCAGAGTGCTGTTGCTGAATTCCCCGCCGGCGAGGGCGCTTGTATTGACCTCTCGCTCCGGACCAAACGAGAACTGGTAGGCCAAGTCAACACGCCAACCGTAGAAATTGGTTCCGTGTCCGATGGTGAACGTGTGCTCCAAGATGGCCGGAATGAGCGGCGTCAAAGTGGCAGAGGGCGACTGCGGCGAGTTGTAGATGTAGCCAGCGCGGAACACGTTGTTTTCGGAGTAAAACCATTCGTATCCCAGTCGGACCGAAAAGCTGTCGTACCAATTGAGCGGGATCGAATCGTGGAAGCTGGGTCCCAAGAGCGAAGTGAAAATCGGATTGGTCGAATTCGTCAACGTCAGGCCGGCATCCTGGAACGCATGGGTCCAGTCGTACCA
>CAYWOV010000025.1:2217-6005 GCA_964459965.1 uncultured Planctomycetaceae bacterium
TGAACCGGCGTGCCGGCAAAAGGTCCCGTCTGAATATTGAACGGCGTATCCAGCGCCACATAGCTTGCGGCCAGTCCGAGGGTCGCTCCGACAGTAAGACCGTCGGCGACACGATACGAGACGGCCGGCAGGATCTTGATGAGTGCGCCGAACGACTTGTAGCTTTGATTTCCCTCGACGGCGTTATTGAGGTCCCATCCAGCGGCAAAACCCGCCGGCGCGAAAACACCGAGTCCGAGGGCCCAATTGCCATCCGGAGTCTTTTCGATGAAGGACGCCATCGGCAGCGCCATTGGACGCGTTTTGGCTGCCACATCGTCGTTGAGCGGATCGCTATAGTGCAAGTCGGTAAGGAGCCCATTGGCACCCACCTCGACCAGCCCACTCCCCTCGACGTTTAGAATTCCAGCCGGGTTGCTGAGGAGCACGGCTCCGTTATCACAGTTTGCGATGTTGGTCCCGCCTCGGCCGCCAGAGATGGCCTCCAGGGCGTCGCACTCGATGCCGTCGGCGCGCACCAATTGAGCCGAAAGCGACATCAGTAGCAACGTCGCCAATAGAAATCCAAGACGAAGATTCATGGGTCCGGCCCGCGCGAAAGAGATGGTCTAAGGTGCCGCAAGTAATTACCCCTATCGGCCGAACGATTCGCACGATGTGACCCACTCGGACGATCGGAATGCGCGGTAGCACTGATTCGCAGCGAGCGGTAGGAAGATTCCCTAAGCGCGAAAATCACGCTACGATCGGCAATCTCTGCGCGTTCGGCCCACTCTGCCAGGTGCCGATGCGAAATCGGGAATGTCGCGGACTCGAGATCTCGAGCGAAAAATCGATCTCGCGTAAGCCCTCAATCGGCCCGACGGAGTTTTCCCGGTCTACGAGCTACCGTTTTGAGAATTAGTGAGCGGAGCGAACCGCTTCTTCGGCTGCTCGAAGCTCAACTGGCAATGCGAACTGCGCATGCTCTTCGCGGACGGTCCCTTGCTCAATGCGGGCGTCGTATCGATCCACGAGGTAGGCAACACATTCTTCAACCACTTCTTCGGGAGCGCTCGCGCCGGCCGTCACGAGGACCGTTTCGCACCCCACTAGCCAACTGGGGTCAATTTCGTCGGCGGAGTCGATAAGGTACGCGGGCCGGCCTCCTTCGCGCGCGATTTCGGCCAGGCGATTACTGTTGGAGCTGTTGCGGCTGCCCAGAACGAGCACAACATCAGCGGTCGGCAGAAACATTTTGATCGCGTCTTGCCGGTTCTGAGTGGCGTAACAGATGTCCTTCTTTGGCGGCCCGACGATTTGCGGGAAACGCGCTTTGAGCCGCTCGATAATGTGATTCGCTTCGTCGACGCTTAGGGTCGTCTGCGTAATGTAGGCCACTTTTTCCGGGTCAGGCACGACAAGCGCCTCGACATCCTCGACAGTCTCCACCAGCTTCATCTGCTTCGGAGCTTCGCCCAAGGTGCCGACTGCTTCGTCGTGTCCCGCGTGACCGATGAGGACGACGGTCCGCCCCTCGGAAGCGAAGCGGATCGCTTCCAAATGAACCTTGGAAACAAGCGGACAAGTCGCGTCGATTGTGCGCAGGTTTCGGTCATTGGCCTGCGCGCGGATTTGCGGACCAACTCCGTGAGCGCTATAGATCAGTCGGCCACCTTCAGGCACCTCGTCGACCGTATCGACGAAGATGACGCCTCGCCGGCGAAAACTCTCGACGACGTGATTGTTGTGCACAATCTCGTGATACACGTACAGAGGGGGACCGAAGAGTTCCAAGGCCCGATCCAAGGTGCGGATCGCCATGACAACGCCGGCGCAAAAGCCGTGCGGATTGGCCAAAACAACTCTCATACATCCTCCCGAGAATGTCCAATGCCAAACCGGAGTGGCACGCTTCGCGTGCTTTTGCAACACCGGTCACTCGTCGCTGGCCGATGACTCCGTAGCGACTGTTTGCAAAGCAAGGTTATTTGCGACGAACTCCAAGTTCTGCTGGTCGGCGGCTTCCTCACTTGCGAAGCGATTCTGAATGTCGATGAATTCCTGTTCGCACTCGAGGAATACGTCGACGATATCCGGATCAAAATGCACGCCGCTTTCCTCGAGTATCACCGATTTGGCGACGTCATGCGTGAAAGCGTTCTTGTAGACTCGCTTTGCAGTCAGCGCGTCATAAACGTCGGCTAGGGCGACGATACGCCCGCACAGCGGAATTTCGTCTCGCACGAGACCCTGTGGATATCCACTCCCGTCGTACCACTCGTGGTGCGTGAGCGCAATATCGTGGGCCATGCGCAGAAACTCGGCGTCCGGTTGATAACGCGCTGCCGCCGCAAGTGTTTCCGCACCGATCCGAACGTGCGACTTCATGATCTCGAATTCTTTGTCGGTCAGCGGTCCTCCCTTCAGCAGGACACTATCTTGAATCCCCACCTTGCCGATGTCGTGCAACGGACTCGTGAGATAGATCAGGTGCACGTAATCAGCGTCGACAACATTTGAGTACTTCTTATTTCGTGACAGCCGTTCCGCCAAGGCGCGGCAGTACTCTCGTATTCGCTCGAGATGAGCGCCCGTTTCGGGACTGCGCGACTCGGCCAGCTTGGCGAGCGTGAAGATAGTGAGATTGCGGCTTTCCAGGGAGAGCAATCTGACGCCCGAGCGTACGCGAACGCAAAGTTCCGCTGGATGGAACGGTTTGCTGATAAAGTCGTCCGCGCCGGCATTGAGCCCTTCGACGACGTTATCCGTTCCGTCCCGGGAGGTAACGAGAATGATGTAGACGTAGCTCGAAAAATGCCGTTCGCGAATCCGACGGCACAGTTCAAGACCGTTCATCTCGGGCATTTCCCAGTCGGAAATGACCAGGCGGAAGACGCCCGTCCGCAGGATTTCGAGTGCCTCGCGCCCGTCCCGAGCCGCGCTGACTTCGTAGCCCGCCCCAATCAGGGCTTCAGTCAGCAGGTCGCGAGCAATTTCATCGTCATCCACAATCAGGACACGCATTGAATCTCTCCAAAGGTCGGTTCTCGTTCCACGTCCGCTTTCTGCCATTCGGCGGTCTTTTCGGCAGCCAGTCGGAGCACATCGCGAAGGAAGCGGGAGCCTTCAGCCGCCAGTTTTGCGACCCAAACATCCGCGCCGGTCAAGTCGCCATTACGGCCAAGCAATTCCAGTTCAGCGGCCGCCTCACACATACGTTCGGCCGAAAGATTCGCGGCAGCTCCCTTGAGACGATGCGCCAAAGATGAAACCAGAGCGCAGTCTCCCGCCGCGACGGCGGAGGCAATTTGGGTCAACTCGTCGGGCAGTCGTGCATGGAATTTGGTCAATAGTTTCTTTGGCAACTCACGGTTCCCGAGGCACCTCTGCAGAAGGGAGTCGAAGTCGACGACAGGTGGCAAATTGTGGCTTTCTTGCTCTTCAACATTCTCATTCCAGATTTCAGCCTCCGGCGGCGCGGCCGGCAACGCATGGTGTGTCTCAACTGGCTCAGGCACCGTTTGAACCGCGGCACATTGTGGAATGGTCCCGACCTGTCGGGCGCGGTCCAGGTAATGCTCGATCGTGTGCACGAGTTTGATCGGGTCAAACGGCTTGCTCAAATAGTCTGTCATGCCCGCGGCGAGGCACCGCTCCTGTTCCCCTTTGAAGGCATTCGCCGTTAGCGCGATAATGGGAATGGGGGGAGCGTCTTGCACCATGATGCGCTCGCGCTCACGGACGAGACGCGTGGCGGCAAATCCGTCCATCTCCGGCATCTGACAATCCATGAGGACCACGTCGTA
>CAYWOV010000025.1:6105-8765 GCA_964459965.1 uncultured Planctomycetaceae bacterium
GACGATTGCATGATCGGCTTGGTCACGCAGTCGGCAAAGCCGAGCTTTCGCAGGTGCTGAAGGTCTTGCACGACACCTAGTGGGGTAAGCAAGATGAGGGTGACCTTGCCGAATTCGGGCGTCCCTTTGATTGTCGCAGCGAAATCTTCCTTGGTGACGTCGGAAATACCGGCTTCCCACATGACGACTGCGAAGGGTTTGTGGACTGCGGCCGCCTCGCGCAGCCGTTGGATTGCTTCGCTGCCGCTCGCGACAGCTTGCACATCGAGACCCCAGCCCGATAGCTGATCCCTGGCAATTGTCCGGCTGACTTCGCACGTGTCGACAAGCAACAACCGCAGTCCGCGGACCTCGTCCGGGATGGAGATGGCCGCGACGTTCGAATCGGCGACTTGCAACGGGACGTTGAACCAAAAGCTCGACCCGTGCCCGACACGACTTTCAAATCCAATTTGGCCGCCCATCAATTCGCAGAGCTTTTTCGAGATCACCAGCCCCAGTCCGGTGCCTCCGTATTTCCGAGTCGTGGACGCGTCAACCTGAGAAAACGCGTGGAACAATCGGTCAAAGCGGCTTTCGGGGATGCCAATCCCGCTGTCCTCGACCACAATTTTCAGCATGGCCGGTTCGCCAACGGCTAGGACTCGAACAATCACGCTTCCACGCTCCGTGAACTTAATCGCGTTGTTGACGAGGTTTGAAATAATCTGGCGCAAACGGCCGGGGTCTCCGATTACGCGCGTCGGCAACGCGGGGTCCACGAAATATGCCATCTCCAGCGATTTCTCGCGGCAGCGATGTGCCATGAGCTCAATGACCGGCTCAATCATTTCATTGAGGTCGAAGGCAATCTGCTCGATTTCGAGGCGGCCCGCTTCAATTTTCGAGAAATCGAGAACTTCGTTCAGCAGTTCCAGCAGCGTTTTGCCCGAGAATTTCGTCGTCTGGACATATTTTCGCTGCTGCGAATTGAGCGGCGTTACCAGCAACAGGTCGGTCATGCCGATCACGCCGTTCAGCGGAGTCCGTAGTTCGTGCGAGATGTTTGCGAGGAATTCGCTCTTCGCACGGTTCGCGGCCTCGGCTTCGACGCGCGCGGTCTCGAGTTGCCTGTTGTTCTCTGTCAGTTGTTTTTGAGTCTGCGACAATTCTGCGACGAGTTGTTCCAACTGGCGGGTCCGTTCGCGGACGCGCCCTTCCAGGTTCTGGTTCAGGTCACGGATCGTGCGGTTGTCCTGGTCAAGGCGCTCGACCATCGAATTGAATTGACGCCCAAGAATGTCAATTTCGTCGTTCCCCGCGGGCAACAGTCTTTCCGAGAGACTTCCCCGGCCAACGCGTTCCATCGCCGAGACAAGAACGTTGACCCGCTTTGTCACAGACCCAGCCATCACGCTCATGAAAGCCACGCCGGCCAGCACGGCGACAAACGTAATGTAAGCCGAGTGCGTTTTGAGCTGCTTAACGGCCTCCACCTGGTGGGAGCGCACGGGATCATCAATCAGGTCGCTGGCTCGCTGCCGCGCGATGGTCCCGATCATCAGGGCCGTGGTCGTGACAATGAGGAGCGAGCAAAGGCCGAGCCGGAATCGAAGACTTCCTTTCGGCACTGCCTGAAAATCGATTGGCACGCCATGCAACAATAACTGCCGGACCACTGGCTCCATGCAATGTTCGATGGCGAAGAAGTGCGCCATCACCGCCATGGCAATGCCCATAAAGACGGCCAGAGTGATGTTGATCATCACGACCGGCGAGGCGCCGTGCCAAACTGCGAGATAGACGAGCACCGGCATAAGAGTGCTGCAGGGAACAAACCATGCCTCGAGCCGGTGGTGACGAGCGGGAAATGTCACGGCCTCGCGGCCCGCACGGCGGGATTCGTCCGGATCGAGCGCCTCGCCTCGATCAATGCGGCGTAGAACGCGGCGAACATGCCGCAATTCCCACAGTGCGATGAAGACGGTCGCTGTTGCGGATTCGGCCGTGACAACTAAGGCCGAAACGCAGAAATGAAAGTACAGTCCCTCCGGCATTCGTAGCGTGAGGACCGCATAGAAAACAACCAGTAACCCGCCTGTGCAGCCGCACAGTCGAGTGACAATCATCATTAGCACGATGTAATGATGACCGAATCGCTGGAAGTATTTCTCTGTGAGCCGGAGCTTCACTGTTTGGCCTGTGCTGTTACGCTTGGACGAAGTTCAGCTCCGTGGTGGCCGACCCGTCGCGGCTGTTCATTTTTTGCCACGACTACCCAAATGGAGACAGATCAGGCGCTGCAGACCGGCGACAAGATCCGTGAAGTTGACGGAGCGAGACCGTGTTCGCAGTGCGAGGATCTCGCGGCGATACGACTGCCAGCGGCGAAGAAAGAACTCTTCGTGCTCTCGCCGCTTGATGACCATTTCGAGGTAGGCGCGATTGCCGCTCCAGAGATCGCTCACCGTCAGGTCGCCGCAGGAGATTGCTCGTGCGAACACTCCGCTTGTGAAGTCGTCCTCGCCGATTTCGCGCTGCCAGGTTGTCACCAGGTTCCCGACCCGTCCCATGCACTGGGCCCGCCAAACCACCTCGCGAAGAATCGCCAGTTCGGAACGGTCGAACGCGGTCGAGCACATGAGATCCATCGTCGCGGAAATCATCATGTGCATGTTGTG
>CAYWOV010000025.1:8865-11636 GCA_964459965.1 uncultured Planctomycetaceae bacterium
CGCGTGGGAGTTCCGTCCGGAAAAATGGCACGAAAGCTTAGACCACTCTAACCGCGAGTCAAATTTACAACACGCCGATATTTTAAGTTTTTTCAGAATCGCGTTTTGACGGCCCCTAAATCGTGTATTAGGCTTACTCGACTCAGCGAAAGCCAATCTTGCGGAGCCCGGGTCAGAGACGGTCACGTCGTGACCGACAACGCTCCGTTCTCGTATCGGCGCGGTGAACCCCTAAAGCGGCCGATCGTCGCCGCTATCCGCCGGTGCGCTCGTCACATGATCACCATTGAGAAACATCGGGAAGGACGCAGCGGAGATGGCGGGATTTTCGCGGATGGAAGAGGCAATTGAGGCGTTGGCGAATGGAAGGATTGTCATTGTTGCCGACGCGGAGGAACGAGAAAACGAAGGCGATTTGCTGGTTGCGGCAGAAAAAGTGACGCCGGAATCCGTGCATTTCATGATCAGTGAGGGGCGCGGCCAATTATGCATGCCGCTACGGTCCGAGATTGCACGTCGCCTGCAACTTCGACCCATGGTTCCAAATAAGAGCCTCGCAACGCCTTGTTTTGCCGTACCTGTGGATCACCGCTTCTGCCGCACGGGAATCAGCCCGAAGGAGCGCGCATTTACGATTCAGATGATGATCGATCCGACGACACGGCCAGATGACTTTGTGCGACCGGGCCATATCTTCCCTTTGATCGCGCGCGAAGGAGGCGTTCTTCAGCGACCGGGACACACCGAGGCGACCGTTGATCTGATGGGTATGGCCGGCCTCACCGGAGCCGGGGTGCTTTGTGAAATCTGCAGCCGTGACGGCCGCAACATGGCCACCGGCGACGAGTTGTTGCAGATCGCAGAGACCTTTCACCTGCCAATCATCACCATCGACGAAGTGATCCGTCAGCGGCGGCTCCAAGTCGCCGCTGCCTTGCCGCTCGCCTTTCCCCTTCCGCTGAAAAAGGCAGGTTCTGCTTTATAAAGATGCGTTGCGGTTGCCGTTACGGGAACGACGGGCGAATTCTCGAATACGTGCAGTTTGGAACTCTGCGCCGACTTTAACGTGTGTCCGGGTTTTCCCTTACGTAATGATTGTGCCTCGCTCGATAATCTTATCGAGTATTCGGGTCGTACGGGTTCTATTGCCAGAATTCGAGTCGGCAGGGTCTCGCCCACTGCAGACACAGTCTTTCAACCGATCGACCCAAACGCGGCCACGGCAATCATCATGGCATCGTTGAAGTATTACTTGGGGATAGTTCTCGCCGTTGTGATCAACACGGTTGTCACTCCGGCGAACGCTCAGACTCCGCCGTCGGCATCTGATCCGACCGCTTCGGTGGTGACGGATCCATCCTCGGTCAAGTCGCCAGTCACGGGCTCGTCCGATTCGCTGCTATTGCAAAGTCCAACGGACGGATCCGGAGGCATTGTCAGGCTCTCTGCTGACTCGGCGACCTCCGCCGACACCGCGTCGAACTCGTGGATAGGTCCCAATACGACCGCCGACAGTCCCCTCTCGGCGAGCCACTGGTTTGCTGGGGCTGATTTTTTGTACGCTCGTCCGCACTTCAGTGAAGCGACTGCCTTTGCGCGTGGCACGCAAAGCGCCTCCGGTATGCAAATCACGGCACAGGATCTTGAGTTCGCCTATAGCCCGTCGTTCCGTGTCTTTGCTGGATATCGATTTGATGGCACTGGGACCGAGTTGCAATTGACCTACACCCGATTGACCGCCCACACGGAAAGCGACGCCGGAAATTTCTCGCCCGGTCATTTCGCAGTCGATCCGTTTGGAAATATCGCGGGAGTCGCCGTGGTCGTTGACCCCAACAGTGCATTGTTCGGTACGCCGCTTGTCGGCGGGGATCACATCCAGGCGACGGCCGATGTCGACGTCAACGTCTTTGATTTGGATCTGATCAAGCCGTTCGTCACGGTGTGCGGCGGCTGGGAATTGAAGTATACGGCAGGCGTGCGAATTGCACAGATTCACGAGCTTTATCAATCGACCATTACCGAGAGCGGGGCCTTCTTTAGCGGAGGAAATTACTCGGCTGATTTTACCGGTGCCGGGCCGCGCGTCGGTCTTAAGGCGGAGAGATACTTCGGAGCGTGCCGCCAGTTTTCCTTGTTCGCGGATACCTACGGCTCGGTGCTCGTCGGTCAATACGATATGCACTTCGGGCAGACGACCACTGCGCCCGTCTTTAGTGCGACGCAGGACACGGACGCAATCCGCGTGGTTCCGGTCGCGGAGGCCGAGTTTGGTGGCGGCTGGTCTCCGATCTCGTGGCTCAATGTTTCCGCCGGTTGGCTGTTTCAGGTTTGGTTCGATCTGGGCGCTTCGGGCGGCAATTTCGGCGGCTTTTACACAGTGACTGAGAACGCAAATATCATGGCGTTCGAGGGGCTCTTCGTGCGTGCCGAAGTAAAGTTCTAATCCACGGCGCGCACAAACGCTTCGCCGCCCTTGATCATGCGGGAGTGGGCCCTTGCAAGCGCCTCAGTGCCGACAAGGCTGCTAGAGGCACACTGACGGCCGGCTCCACTCCGTGCAGTCTTTCAAGCACAGGCTTGAGGAATTCGCCTGACTTTTGCTTTGCAAAGTGCGACAAGACGTGATGCGCCGAGGTGCAGAGCGAAGTCGAATCCGACTTCCGCAAGAGCGCGACGAGCACCTGCTTTGCCCCTTCCCAACCAATGGCAATCAGCGCCTGTCCGGCGGACCAACGGACGCCCGCATTTTCATCGTTGAGCGCCTCAGC
>CAYWOV010000026.1:0-11549 GCA_964459965.1 uncultured Planctomycetaceae bacterium
GGAATTGTAGTAGGTGCTGCTTGGCGACTTTTGAACCCGTCCTGTTGCGACGCGTGGGTAAAGAGAGCGGCCAGTCGCTGGCCGGCTACCGCGGCGACGGCGGCTATCAAGGACTGAAAAAAGCGCTCGGGATGAATCCCGACGACGTGACGAAAGTCGTCAAGGATTCCGGCTTGCGCGGCCGCGGTGGCGCGGGCTTTCCTACCGGCGTCAAATGGACATTTCTACCGAAGAACAATCCCGGGCCGGTTTATCTGTGTGTGAATGGAGACGAGAGTGAGCCGGGGACGTTCAACAACCGCATTCTGATGGAACACGACCCGCATCAGTTCCTGGAAGGAATCATCATCGCGGCCTACGCGATTCGCTCGCCAACCGCATATATCTACTTGCGATATGAGTTCGGCCGTTCCTACCGCACGCTCGACCGGGCGATCCGCGAGTGTTACGCCAACAACCTGCTCGGGAAGAACATCCAAGGGACGGATTTTTCGCTGGACGTGTATTTGCACCGGGGAGCTGGGGCATACATCTGCGGCGAAGAGACGGGACTGTTAGAAAGCCTGGAGGGCAAACGCGCCTGGCCACGGATTAAACCTCCGTTTCCGGCGGTTGAAGGGCTCTTTCGCAAGCCGACGATCGTCAACAACGTCGAGACGCTGGCGTGCGTGCCGCACATTCTGGAACGGGGCGTCGAGTGGTTTCGCTCGATCGGCGTGCCGCCTGACCCGAACAATCCGCGCGACGTCGGCAGCTTGGGGCCGAAGCTTTACTGCATTAGCGGGCACGTGAACAAGCCGGGCTGCGTGGAGCTGCCGCTCGGCGTGCCGGCTCGCGAACTGGTCGACGTCTACGGCGGCGGCGTCTGGAAGGGACGCAGGGTGAAAGCCTGTGTGCCCGGCGGAATCAGCATGGGATTCTTGTCCGCCAGCGAAATGGACACGCCGCTCGACTTCAACGGCCCCGGCCGCGTAGGCTGCCTGGGTCTCGGCACGGCGGCCGTGATCGTGGTCGACGACCAGACGAGCATGGTCGACGTCCTGTATAACTGTTGCCGATTCATGGCTCACGAATCGTGCGGACAATGCACGCCGTGCCGGGAAGGGACCGACTGGTCGCGAAAGATTCTTGAGAGGATGCGGGCCGGTGAGGGAACGATGCGCGATCTCGACGTGCTGACCGAGATCGCCGAATCGATGGGAACGATCCCCGGGACGACGATCTGCGGCCTGGCCGACGGGGCCGCCTGGCCGATCAAGAACGCGATCGCCAAATTTCGGGACGACTTTGTGCAGTGCATCAATCGCGGACGGAAAACTCCGGCTGCGGCGTTGGCATGAGGAAAAAATGGGGACTGTCCTCGTAAACGGGAAGCCGATTGAAATCGGCGAAGGCGAGCGCCTGAACGCGATCCAGGCAGCTCAGCGCGCCGGTGTCGACATCCCGCACTACTGCTGGCATGCGGCCCTGACGGTTGTGGCGAGTTGCCGCATGTGCCTCGTCGAGACGGGCGAGAAAAAGCCGGATGGCACGATCGCCATGGGACCGAAGCTGGTTCCCGCTTGCCAAACGCCCGCAAAGGATGGACTGGTCGTTGTCAGCGACAGCAAAAAGGTCAAGGACACTCAGGCGCAGGTGCTCGAATACCTGCTGCTTAATCATCCGCTCGACTGTCCGACTTGCGACCAGGCGGGGGAGTGCTTCCTGCAAGATTACAGCTACCGATTCGGCCACGCGCATTCGCGGCTACACGAGCCCAAGATCCGCCGCAAGGACAAAGATCATATCGGCGACCAGATCACGCTCTTTACGGATCGCTGCGTGATGTGTTCGCGCTGCGTCCGCTTTACGCGCGAGATCAGCGGCACGGGCGAGATGCAGATCATCAACCGCGGCAGTCACTCGGAGATCGATGTCTTTCCGGGCCAGCCCTGCAACAACAAGCTGGCGGGAAACGTGGTCGACATCTGTCCGGTCGGCGCGCTGTGCAGTAAGGATTTTCTGTACAAGCAGCGAGTGTGGTGGCTCAAGTCGAAGCCAAGCGTTTGTCCTAATTGCAGCACGGGCTGCAGCATTCTCGTTGATGAAAACGAAGAAAAGGTCTACCGCCTGAAGCCGCGGTACAACCCAAAGTCCCAAGGCGACTTCATGTGCGACGAGGGGCGCTTCGGGTTCAAGTACATCCACAACCCCGATCGCCTGGTGCTGCCCCTGGCGCGAGGCTCCAACGGCCACCCGGCCAACGATTGGACTGCCATCCTGGCCGCGATTCAAATCGCGCTGCGTGAGACGGCCAAAGCGCGGCCCGCTTCGTTGGCGGCCGTACTGTCGCCGTGGATGACGTGCGAGGAGGCGTTTCTCCTGGCCAAGTATTTGAAGTCGCTTTCACCGGACGTCCGACTGGCGATGGGGCCCGTACCGATCGTCGGCGAAGACGACCGCTACCCGAAGCGGCTCGACGGCCAACCGGCAGAGCCGGTGAAATTCACGATCCGCGCCGAGAAGTGCCCGAACCGCATCGGCGTGGCGGAGATCCTCAAGTACTTTGACGGGAAGGTCGTTCCGTTTGACGAACTGAAAGCACAAGTCGCCGACGGCCGGATCGATAGCCTGTACGCGGTTGGCGGCGATCGCGAACCGTGGGTGACTGAGTCCGACCGCACCTGGCTGTCCAAACTCAAGCTGCTGATCGTGCAAGACATACTCCCGACGCAGGCGAGCGAGCTGGCACATTACCTCCTTCCCGCCGGATCGTTTGCGGAAAAGGACGGTACGTTCATCAATCACGCGGGTTTGGCACAGACGATCGAGCGGGCGGTTCGCTGTCCGGGCGAGGCACGGCCCGACGGACGAATTCTGTGGGACCTGGCCGGTCGCCGTGGTCTGTTTCACGCACAAACCGTGCGGATGGAAATCGGCTCCGAGATCGACGCTTTGGCCGCCCTACGCTCAGCAACGCTCGGACCGGCGGGCCGTCTCCTTTCCGAGGGCCCGGCTGCCGACACTCACGTTGCGCCCCATTCGACGGGCCGGGAAGCCGTGGGCCACGTATGAGTTGGCTTTACGCGATCATCGCCATCATCGTCGTATTTGGCGGTGTTCTCGGCTCGTGCGCTTACCTGATCTGGATCGAGCGCAAGCTCGCCGCCCGAGTGCAGGATCGGATCGGTCCGAACCGCGTCGGGCCGTTTGGCCTGCTGCAGTCGATCGCCGACGGACTCAAATTCGTCTTCAAGGAGGACGTGATTCCGGCCGGGGCGGATAAGGTCCTGTTCGTCGTCGCACCCACGATTTCGGTCTTCACCACATTGCTCGCGTTCTCGGTCGTGCCGTTCGGCCCCGTGCCGGCGAGCGGAAATGGCTTTCCGTTTGGGATCGCCCCCTATGTGGATATTGGCGTCATTTTCGTTTTCGCGGTGACAAGTCTTGCCGTCTATGGAATCATCCTCGGGGGCTGGTCGTCCAACAATAAATACAGTGCCTTGGGAAGCCTCCGATCGAGTGCTCAAGTCGTCAGTTACGAGGTGCCGCTGGGGTTGTCGGTGCTGGGTGTGGGCCTGCTAGCTGGGTCATTCAATCTGGATAGTGTGATTCGAGCGCAGACCGCGAACACTGGGATGCGCGGCCTTTTCGACTGGTACATCTGGTGCCAACCGCTGGCCTGCCTGATCTTCTTCTCGAGCTCCCTGGCCGAATCGAATCGGCTCCCCTTCGACCTGCCGGAATGCGAACAGGAACTCGTCGGCGGATACCACACGGAATACAGTGCGCTCAAGTTCGCAATGTTCTTCCTCGCCGAATACACGCACGTGATCACGGTGAGCTTTCTGACCGCGATCCTTTTCTTCGGCGGCTGGCACTTCCCTTGGATCGCTGAAGCAGACAGCGTCTATTTCGGCTCCGTTGTGGTGAAGGTGCTCGTGCTGTTGGCCAAGGTCGGGGTCATAATTTCCTTTATCATGCTCATCCGCTGGACACTGCCGCGATTCCGCTTCGACCAGTTGATGACTCTGACTTGGAAAGTCTTCATTCCGTTGAGCCTGTGCAACCTGCTGGGAATGATGATCGTAAAGCAGTACGATCTCTCGCGGTGGTGGATGCTGTTGTTCTCCATCGTGCTGGTCTTTTTGGCAACGGCGATTTCACTGTTTCTGTCGCACTTCGGGCCATCCGTTGCCCGAGCGCAATCCGGAGTCGGGCAAGGTGCCAGTTTGCCGGGCCGGTAGGGAATGGCAAACCGGTACAAAAACGAGAGAAACTACTCAGGTGCCGATCAAAAGCGAAGACGTGACGTGGATCGAAGAGCCCGAGTTCGGGCTGCTGGAGGCGATGTACCTCCCCGCGATCGTCGAGGGCGTCAAAACCACGCTTAAGCACCTGTTCCGTCCGGAAACAACGACAGAAGAGTATCCCGAGGTTAAGCCCGACCTGCCGCTCAACTACCGTGGCCTGCATCGACTCAATCGAGACGACCAGGGTCGCGTGAAGTGCGTAGCTTGCTTCCTCTGCGCGACGGCCTGCCCGGCCCGCTGCATTGAAATCGTGGGCGACAAAGCCCCCTGGCCCGACCGCGACAAGTATCCGACGAAATTTGTGATCGACGAACTCAAGTGCATCTATTGCGGCATGTGCGAAGAGGCCTGTCCTGTCGACGCGATCGAACTGACAAGCCTCTACGATCTCACCGGTCACAGCCGGCAGGAAATGCTGTACGACCGCGAGAAGCTCTTGGCCGTCTACGATCAAACGATTCATTCGGGCCGCGACCCGATTCGGACGCATTCCAGCCCGCTCGGCGCAGCGGCCGAAATCGTCACGGCTCTGTTTCCGGCCGGCGGAAGCGCGTCGGCCGCACACCTTGCAGGTCCCTCCACCGCACCAGGGACGAGCGATGAGTCCCAACACAACGCGCCCCCGTGAGGGGAAATAAGAGCCTTCGATTCCTGAACTCTGACCGCTGGCCGCTATGAACGCATTCGTTGCATGGACGATCGAGCACCGGGCACAACTCGTGCCCCTGGTCTTCGGATTCGTTGCGCTTTACTTGCTGTTGCCTCGCGAACGGCCGTTTCTGCGGCCGGTGGGCACGCTGATCGGTCTCGTGGGACTTGGCGGGCTGGGCTTTACGCTCCTGCCGCCGGGAATGACCCTTCACGGGATCCTATTTTACATCTTTTCGGGCATCGCGATCCTGGCAGGTGTCGCGACGGTGACGCACCGCAATCCGATTTACTCGGCTCTCTCGTATGCCGTTGTGACTCTCAGCGTGTGCGGCCTTTTCCTATTGAGAGGAGCCCAGTTTCTGGCGGCCGCGACGGTCATCATCTATGCCGGAGCAGTCGTTGTGACCTTTCTGTTTATCATCATGCTGTCTCGGCAGTCGGGCAATGCTGCGTACGACCGACGAGCCCGCGAACCGTTTCTCGCGACGTTGGCCAGCTTCGTGCTCTTGGGCGGGTTGCTCTTGTCGATCGACCAATGGGTGGCGCAGCGCGCGGGTTATCCGCCGGCTGCCATTCCGCCCGGCCGATTGACGCTTGCGGAGACCGCGGAAACGGGACCCCGAAGCGTTGCCGGGTTCGTCAACATTCCAATGGGGGCGGAGCAGCACTCGCACAGTAATTTCGCGCCGGGTGAGGCCGGACGGCTCCGCGGACTGGGCCGGTCGCTGTTTAGCGATTATCTTGTCGCCGTCGAATTGGCGGGAACGTTGCTCTTGGTGGCAGGTGTCGGGGCCGTCGCCATCGCACCGCGGCGTTCGACGGGGAAGTTTTGAGAAGATGGCGTCGGAACTGACCAACTATCTGATCGTCGGAGCTGTCCTCTTCACGCTGGGGGCGCTCGGCTTTCTCACGCGCCGTAATTTGATTGTCGCCGTTTTGTCCGCGGAAATGATGCTTCTGGGCGTGACGCTCAACCTGGTCGCCTTCTCCTATGAGCATGCGACCTACGAAGGCCAGGTCTTCGCCGCGGTTGTACTGACTGTCGCCGCGTGTGAAGCCGGTCTGGCGCTCGCGCTTCTCTCCGCCTTGTATCGATTGCGAAAGACGCTCGATATGTCGGTCTGGCGCGATTTGGGTGAGCCCGGCGTGGATCTGCCTGCCGAGAAAGCGGATTCGGCCCCTGCGCACCCCACTCCCACCCAGCCCTATCCGCGGCTTACGCCGGCCGGAAGGGTACCGGAGACCGTGTGGACGGAGACGCACACGCATGTCTGACGCGATGCATGCCCTATCGATCTGGCTGATTCCCGGCGGCCCATTGGCCGCGGCAGTCATTGTCGGTCTCTTCGGCAAGTCGCTGTTTCGTGGCGGCGCACATCGACCGGTGATCGCGGCCCTGGTCGTATCGTGCCTGTTGTCGCTCTGGCAGCTCGGAGCGGTCGCGGTCGGTTCGGGTTCGAACCCAACCGAGAACGGCTCGCCAGTTGCAGGCGAGGCGGCCGCCCAGCCGGTGCGGACTGGTCCGATCGCCTACGGCTTTGAATGGATTCCGGTCCGCAGCTTGAACATTCGAGCCGACGTGCAGGTTGACGCGTTGTCGGCTGTGATGTTGGCCATGGTGACGTTTGTCAGCACGCTGGTTGCCGTTTATGCAAGCGGCTACATGCACGGCGACCCGGGATATCCGCGGTTCTTTGCCGAGTTGGCGCTGTTTGTGTTTTCGATGTGCATGCTTGTCATGGCACGCAATTTCGTCGTGCTGTTTGTTTTTTGGGAAGCCGTAGGACTGTGCAGCTACCTGCTGATCGGATTTTGGTTCGAGCGCCCCATCGCGGCCGCGGCGGCGGTCAAAGCGTTCGTGATGAACCGCATCGGCGACGCGGCCTTGCTGATCGGCCTGTATCTGATTTGGACGACTTTCGGCAGCCTCGATTTCTCCGACGTCTTCCGCGATGCGAAAGTCCACTCGTACTCGCCGGGCTTCTCGATGCACGTGCTTTTGATTTGCCTGTGCATCTTTACGGGGGCTTGCGGCAAATCGGCCCAGTTTCCGCTGCATCTGTGGCTACCTGACGCGATGGAAGGCCCCACTCCGGTGAGCGCCCTCATCCACGCGGCCACGATGGTGACGGCCGGCGTCTACCTTGTCGCCCGTTGCACGCCGCTCTTCGTCCTGGTGCCCGAGGCGCAGGCCGTCGTCGCGACGATCGGCGGAATCACGGCTTTGATGGCGGCACTCATCGCGCTTACGCAGAACGACCTCAAGCGCGTGCTGGCTTATTCGACCGTCAGCCAGCTTGGCTACATGTTCCTCGCTTTGGGCAGCGCGGCTGCCGGTGAGGCGTTCGCCGCCGCAGCGGTTACCGCGGCCATCTTTCACATGTTCACCCACGCCTTTTTTAAGGCGCTTCTCTTTTTATCGGCGGGCAACGTGATGCACTCGATGGGGAACGTCATCGACATGCGGCAGTTCGGCGGCCTGAGAAAGGTGCTGCCCGTCACGCACATTGCATTTCTCTGTGGTGCGGGAGCTCTTTCGGGATTTCCATTCCTCTCCGGCTTCTGGAGCAAAGATGAGATCTTCGGCCTGCTCTTAAACGGCACGCATCACGGCGATCACCGCGTCCTGTTCCAGGTGCTGTTTTGGGTGGCATTTGTCACGGCGATCCTGACAGCCTTCTATACGTTTCGGGCCTATTACCTGACGTTTTTTGGTCCGACGCGGATCCCAGCCGAAGCTTTCGCCCACGCCCACCACGATTCCGGCCATGCACACGGGGACGCCGAGTCGGCTCACGGGCACAATGGCCATTCGCACGTCCCCGTTACCGCAGCTCAATCGGAACCGGTGGCGGGTGATCCCACGCAGATCCACGAAGGACCGCCGGCGATGAAATGGCCGCTCCTGGTGCTTGCCGCGTTTGCCCTTGCGATCGGTTTGATCGTGGGACCGACGCACGTTTTCGCCGGCTGGATCGCACAGATGCCGACACTCGCTAAAGGCGAAGCCGAGACCTTCCAATGGCTGCTCGCGGGGGCCAGCATCCTGGCGGCTCTCGGGGGCATCGGCGTGGCGGCCCTCATGTACGCGCGCCCGTCGAACCGTCCGCAACTCGTGCGAGCGGCCTTCGGTCCCCTGTACACCTTGTCGCTCAATAAGTTTTACCTCGACGAAATTGCCAATATCCTGGTGACGTTTCCCGTCAAAGCGATCGCTTTTGCGTCGTTGCTCTTCGATCAGGGCTTCATTGATCGGCTGGTGGATGAGATCGGCAGCCTTCCCGCGATCGTCGGCCGGTTCCTGCGGCCGGTACAAAACGGCCTGATTCAATCGTATGCCCTGGTGATGCTCTTTGGCCTGGCGATTTTCCTGACCACGATCCTGCAGTTGGTTCCCTTTCCATGAGCAGCGTTTTAACGAACAGCAATCTGCTCGCCATGATTCTCCTGCCCTTGGGGGCAGGAATCTTGCTGCTCATCGGGCGCTGGCCGGCCGCCATCGTCCGGCCGATCGCGCTGGCGGTGACGTCCGCCACGCTCCTCTTGTCGATCATCCTGGCGTTCCAATTCCACGAACTTCCCGTTCCGTCGCCGGACCCGAAAGCGCCCATTCATCCGCGCATCGAGTTGCGCCAGGATTGGATGACGTACGAGCGGCATTTGCGGGTGGAAGAATCTCAACTTCTGGCCATCCGCGTCGTCCATCTCGAATTCTTTCTGGGAATGGACGGCATCAGCCTCGCGCTGGTGGTGCTGACGACGCTGCTGACCTTTTCGGCGGTCCTCATCTCGTGGCGAGCTGTTGACGACCGTCTCCGCGAATATTTCGCCAGCCTCTTGATTCTCGAGGCGGGCTTGAACGGCGCGTTTTGCGCATTTGATCTGATTCTGTTCTACGTCTTTTTCGAATTCACGCTGCTTCCGTTGTTTTTCTTGGTCGGCGTGTGGGGCGGACCGAAGCGGCGCGAGGCCGCCGTCAAGTTCTTTCTCTACACGTTTGCGGGCAGCGTCATTACGCTCACTGGGGTGGTGGTGCTCTTGATTCATCTCTTGAGCCGTAATGATCTCGCCAATCCATTTTCAATCCCCGCGATTGCCGCGGCCCTGGTGCACGACCCGCTACCGACCTCTCTACAAATCGGCATCTTTCTTGCGATGTCGCTGGGGTTCGCGATCAAGGTACCGCTGTTTCCGTTTCACACCTGGCTGCCTCTGGCGCACGTCGAAGCGCCGACCGCGGGCAGCGTTCTCCTGGCGGGGGTGCTGTTGAAGTTGGGGGCGTATGGCTTCCTCCGGTTTTGTCTGCCATTCGTGCCTAGCGCCTGCCTCTCGATCGGCGTGCCGCTGATTGGCGTGCTGGCGGTGATTGGCATCCTTTACGGCGCTCTCTGCGCGTACGCCCAGACCGATCTGAAGAAGCTCGTGGCGTACAGCAGCATCAGCCATCTCGGCTTTTGTATGCTGGGGATGTTCGCTCTCAACGTTGAGGGATTGACCGGCAGCTTCCTACAGATCATTAATCACGGACTTTCGACCGGGGCGCTGTTTCTTCTTGTCGGAATGGTTTACGAACGGTACCACACGCGCGAGATCGGAAACTTCGGCGGGCTCGCTTCGCGACTGCCATTAATTTCCGCCGCAATGGTTTTCACTTGTCTCGCCAGTATTGGACTTCCCGGACTCAACGGCTTTGTCGGCGAGTTCCTCTCGCTGATCGGTATGTATCGCGTCAGTCCCGCGATGGCCTGCGTGGGCACACTCGGAGTGATCCTGGCGGCTGTTTATTTGCTGACCATGCTGCAAAAAGCGTTTTTCGGGCCGGTCGGAGCGTTGCCGCTTTCCCATCCCGTGCCAGACATGGGAGGCAGGGAGGCGTGGTCGTTGATTCCCCTGTTGGTGCTCTGCCTGGCGATCGGGGTCTATCCGAAGCCGCTGATTGACACGGTCAAACCGGATATTGAGGCCGTTGCCGGCATGTACGAGCGGCTGCACGTCGAACGGTTGGCAGCCGCGCCTGTGGGCAATTTGGAGGCCCGTCGCTGATGTCGCCTTTTGCCCAAAGTGTTCGCGCGATTATTCCCGAGTGCCTGCTGATCGCGGTTGCCTGCCTCCAGTTTCTTTTGGGCCCGTTCCTGGTGAGCGAAGGCAAGAAGTCGACGGCGAGAATGGGCCGAGGCTGGGGGACCGTTTCGTTGGTGGCGTTGCTGGCGGCGCTTTGGGTTTGGTACCAGTATCCGACCCGGGAAACGGGAATGCTCTCGCCCGCTTTGTTTCGCAGTGACTGGCTCGCCGGATTTTTCCGAGGCGTATCGATTATCGCGGGCGTCGTCCTTGTGTTGATCAATTGGGGACACATTGTCGACGAATTCGCGGCCGAGTTTCATGCGCTGATCTTGTTGATGGTCGCGGGGGTCAGCCTGACTGCGGCCTCCAACGATTTGATTGTGCTGTTTCTATCGCTCGAACTCGTCAGCATTCCGACCTACGTCTTTCTCTACTTGCCGCGGCGCGAGCCGGGCAGTCCCGAAGCGACGACTAAGTATTTCCTGCTGAGCATCTTTTCCTCCGCGATCGTGCTCTACGGTTTCAGTTTCTTGTACGGTGCCGTGGGAAGCACACATTTGGGAACGATTCATCAGGCGCTCGCCAGCGCCCCGGCCGATAAGACCCCGGCCATCCTGCTGATCGCCGCGGCTTGCCTGGCGGCTGGACTTAGCTTCCGCGTGACGGCCGTCCCGTTTCACTTTTATGCGCCGGACGTTTTTCAGGGATCGCACGCGGGAGCGTGCGCCATGTTGGCGTTCGTGCCCAAGATCGCCGGCTTTGTCGCGTTGTTGCTGATCCTGCGTTCCGGCCGAACTGGCGAAGGGGCCGCGACGAGCGCCGACAGTCTCTGGATTTGGTCGTCCACGATCTTCTGGCTGATGTCGGTGGCCAGCATGTTTCTAGGAAATGTGTTGGCACTTTTACAACGAAACCTCAAGAGGCTGTTGGCTTACTCGAGCATCGCCCATGCCGGTTACATGCTGGTCGGACTGGCGGTCGGACACCGGCCGAGCACGGTCGGCGGAGTGCCGGCGCTCTTGTTTTACTTGATCGCCTATGGCTTCACGATTGCGGGCATCTTTGGCCTGCTCGTCTTGCTCCGGCGATTCGACCGGCCGGTCGAATCGGTCGACGACCTGGCCGGCCTCAGCCAATCGCACCCGGTCGCTGCCGCCGCGCTCGCCATCTTGCTTTTTAGCCTCACTGGCCTGCCGCCGACTGCCGGATTTTTGGGTAAACTGAATTTGTTGTTGGCGGCCTGGTCTCAGGGGACCAGCTCGGCGCAGATCCTTGCCGTGTTGTTGGCGATCAACGCCGCTATCGCTGCAACGTATTACTTGCGAATTGTGGCTGCTATGTACTTGCGACCGGCGGCCACTTCAGTGGAGACATCCGCGCAACTTCCGGCTGTCATCGGTGTTGCCTTGTGCGTCGCCGTCAGTTTGGGTCTGTTTTTCTTCCCAGGTTTCCTATGGAATCTCGTCGATCAATTCTCCGCCTGATTGCGACCCTCTCATTAACCGCGTTCGGCCTGCTTCCGATCGCGATGGGACGTGCGGC
>CAYWOV010000027.1:0-2384 GCA_964459965.1 uncultured Planctomycetaceae bacterium
AGGTGCTCGGTGCCGACGTAGTTATGGTTGAGGTTGCGGGCCTCTTCCATCGCGTATTCGATGACTTTTTTGGCCCGCGGCGTTTGCGGCAGCTTGCCCATCGTGACCATGTCCGGTCCCGATTGGACGATCTTTTCGACTTCCAGACGGATCTTGCGCAGATCGACGTCCAGATTCTTCAAAACGTTGGCCGCAACCCCCGAACCCTCTTTGACGAGGCCGAGCAGAATGTGCTCAGTCCCGATGTATTCGTGGTTGAAGCGCTGCGCCTCTTGATTGGCAAGCTGCATCACCTTGCGGGCGCGGTCGGTAAATCGTTCGTACATCCCAATTTCTCCCACTCCAGCCCAAATTGAGCGGACTTTGGCGGGTCCACACGTTTCGGCACGGCCTGCTTAGTCGGGGCCGTGGCCACTTTTTTTGCTATCTTCTGCCGAGCTTCAAGTCCTTATGTGTGCGAGAATTTCGCACACTTTCACTACAAAGCCGTGCCACCCTTGGACGGAATGACACGGCCGGTAGACCGTTAGTCGATCAACAATACATCGTTAGTGCCGTCGATGCGGGCAATTCGCGAAACCAGTCCGTTTGTCAAATTCCGACTGCCACGAAGGAATCGATTGCAGCGACACTCGTTTTTCCTGCGAAAGTCGGTTCAAAAAATCACTGAAACTGGGCGGACGATCCAAGCCGCTGCAACTGGTACAGACAGGACGAACTGAACAGATCGACCGGTCTCGACGCGCACCGAATTCTAGTGCTGGGGGTCAAGGGTGACAAGGCGCGCCGTTTCGCTCCGCATCAGCCACCGAGCGGCCCACGCGCCGTAAGAGTCATACTATTTTTGAGATGCCTAACGAGACTTCCCGTACCACATTGCTTCACGAACAGCGTCGGCTCAGAATTGAACACATGCCCGATGATTTGATGACCGAAGCGGCCCGCCGTGCAATCGAGGCTGCGGCCACCATTGCCGCGCTCAATGCCGCTCCCCAAAAGGAGCCGATGCACCTGCTCTGGGCTTTGGTCCTCGAAGAATCGCGCGCGGCGGAGACTTTGAAAGAGGCGGGCGTGAGCCGTGATCGACTGCAAGCGGTTAGTCCCCTTGAGTTGGGAGACGCATCGGCACGGCTTGAGTTGGCCGCCCAGTCAGCCGCGATCCCCGAAAGTGACACATTTCGCCGCGTGATTGCGAAAGCCCGTCAGGCGAACGCCCACAGGGGGCGGTCGTCGCAAGTGGGAACGGACGATCTGCTGGCGGCCCTGGTTACCGACGGGTCGGCCGCGTCCCGGGCGCTGCTCCAACTCGGGGTGACTCCGCTAAGACTCGGGCTCTATGGGACCCAACTTGCGGGCCAACAGGTCGAGCCGATCAGCATCGATTTCGACATCCATTGGCGCGACGCGACCGAAGAAAACCAGACCGAGACGCTGCGAATCATTGACGCGGCCGCAAACCGGGCGCGAGAAGGGCTCCGCGTGTTGGAAGATTATGCCCGTTTTGCACTGGACGACGCGCACCTTACCCGGCGGCTCAAGGAATGTCGGCACAACCTCCGCGACGCCCTTTCGGCTCTGCCGGCCACCGGATTGTTGCGGTCACGAGAGACACAGACCGACGTGGGGACGCAAATTAAGACGCAATCTGAGATGGTTCGCCAAAGCCCGCTCGACGTCGCCGTGGCCGCTTGCAAGCGGGTCCAGGAAGCCGTCCGGTCTTTGGAAGAATTCGGCAAGCTTTGGTCGACGTCGGCCGCCGGCCAACTCGAACAGTTACGTTATGCCACGTACACCCTCGAAAAGGCGCTGTTCGTCACCGAAGTCAACTGCCGCGAACTCGCGGCCAGGCGACTTTATCTACTGGTTACGGAATCGCTGTGCCCGCATGGCACCGGACCAGCGGTCCGGGGAGCCTTGGCCGGAGGCGCCGGGATCGTGCAACTTCGCGAAAAGGAAATGCCCGAACGCCGGCTCGTTGAATTGGGACGGCGAGTGCGCGCGTGGACCCGCGAGGCGGACGCCCTCTACATCATGAACGATCGGGCCGACTTGGCAGTTGTCACCGACGCTGACGGCGTGCACGTGGGTCAGGAAGAGTTGTCGGTGAAAGAGGCCCGCCGCATCGTCGGCCCGCACCGACTGGTTGGCGTTTCCACCCATACCATCGATCAGGCACGGCGAGCGGTCCTCGACGGCGCCGACTACATTGGCGTCGGGCCTGTCTTTCCCTCAGCCACCAAGTCGTTTGAATCGCTGGCCGGACTGGAACTTGTGCGCGAGGTCGCGGCGGAGATCTCTTTGCCGTGGTTCGCGATCGGTGGAATCACCGCGGAAAACGTCAACCTGGTCCGTGAGTCGGGAGCAACGCGGATCGCAGTCAGCCA
>CAYWOV010000027.1:2484-11464 GCA_964459965.1 uncultured Planctomycetaceae bacterium
CGCGTGATGAGTGGCGCGTGATGAGTGGCGAGACACAAAAGAACACGCAAAGCGTGCTCTCTTCCCCCCTCTGCCCTCTTCCCCCTGCCCTCTCCCCTCGCTTCTCACCACCGGCTGTAGTTTGCCTCGGCTTCCGCGCCGGTGAAACCCTTGCCGTACGCAGGGGCAATGATTGTCCGCTCCTGTGCGTCGCCGACACCTTTGCCGGCGAGCGCCTGTGCAACGGTTGAGCGTCGGCGGTCATCGAGAGTGGGATTCGAGTTGTTCTCGGATCGCTCGACGAGAATCGGGAAGGGCGCACATCTCCCGCGGGCAGCGATCTCCAGAAGGTGGTCCTTGCCGTAGGGAGTCAACTCCGTCGTTTCACCGACAAATTCGTTGCGGTGCAGAATGAAGTCGGCCGCCTCGGCGTTTGCTTCCATCGTTTGATAGTGAGCCCGATTGACCGAGCCCAACGGATAGCGGTCCGGCACTCCGCATCTCGACGGCCAACACGAATCGCAACCGCAGCAAAGGACGGCCATTGCAGTGAGCAGGCAGGCTCGATTGAGAACATTTTGCTCCTGCAGGATCATTTCTGGCCTCATAGAGTCGTCGATCGTTCTTGCGGCCGGTGATTAACGCGGCTGCGATGACGCAATCATTTGTTCGATCCGGTCGCAGCGGAATCCGCGGGCTGGGCGGCCGGCAGCGGCCCAGGGATGATTGTCGGCCCATCCTCCGGATGCTGTGGAACCGGCGTTGTGCTTTGAAAACTATGGATCGGTCGCTGCGACCAACTCGGAATGGGGTCGGCCTGATGCGTTGGCGCTGGTCTTTGAGGTTCCGACGTCCACGCACTCGTTTGTCGGATTGGCGAGTTGGTGCTGCTGATCGGCACATTTGCGCTGCTAATCGGTGCCTTGTAGATCGGCGTAATGCTGATCGGTGGAGGAACGTCGAGGCCCGGATTGAACGGGAGCATCGGTGGATTGCTGCCGGTCTGCTGCACGATATGCGGAACTGGTGAGGACGTTGGCGTCGCCGCGGCGGGCTCGAATTGGGAGACGGCCGCCGGCGGCGCGTCAGGTGGAATCACCAAACCGCCGTTGTTCGTTGGAACATCGTTCTGCGGGACGGCGTCCCGCGGCGCGGCGTACGGTGGCGTTCCGTACTGCTGCGTTCCGTACTGCGGCATTACGTTCTGTGGCATCCCGTTCTGCGGCACGGCGTCGGCTTGACGAATCGGAACGGGCGGCAGCGGCACTTGCGAGATGTGCGACGGCGAAATGGCAGGACCGGCTTGTTGTTCGAACAAATGGTAGCCCACCGGCACGCCCGCGCTGTGACCCGCTCCGTAGGGTGGCACCTGGTAAACGGTCGGATCGGGCGTTCCCTCGGTCATTCCGCAGCGATACAGCTCACAGTCGTTGGGAGCGGTGACTTCGTGCCCTGGCACTGGCGGAACTTCGTCGGCATCCATCGGCCGCACGATCTCCGGCGTGACCAGAATCAACAGCTCGGTCTCGTCTTGCTTTGAGCGTTTTCCGGAGAAATACTTCGGCCCGACGACCGGAAGGTCGCCCAGAAATTTGATGTGCGAGGTCTCGGTGGTCATTTTGTGGGAGATCAGCCCCGCCAAAACGATCGTCTGGCCCTCGCGAAGTTGTACGGTTGTTTCCGCCCGCCGCGTGTCGACGCCCGGGATGCCGTTCACCGTATTATCCGCGTTGAGCTGGCTGAACTCCGGCGCGATGTTCATGCGGATCAGGTCGCGATCGAGCACGACAGGCGTGACGACCAGCGAAGTGCCGAAGTTGTGAAACGTCGTCTGTTTCCCCGCGATTCCCTCGACGCCCGTGACCGCGGGAACGGCAAATTCACCCCCGGAAAGAAAGCTGGCCGCATGGCCGCTGACCACGGTCAGGACCGGTTCGGACAGAATCTTGGCCGTCCCATTGGCCATCAGGCCGTTCATCACGGCGCGGATTTCGCGATTCTCGAAAATGCCTGCGGAAGCAGACGACTTGCCTCGGCCGCTCTGAGACCAATGGCGATCGTCGAACAATAGGTGGGTCAGGTCGACGCCCATGCGACGCAGCTGCGAGCGGTCCAGCTCGGCGATCCGCACCCGGAGCATGACCTGGAACTCGCCAGGTATCTCCAGCATGTTGACGATCGAATCCGTCGGGGAATCGGCCGGCTTGTTCGATGTCTGCTGAATCGTCGCGCAACCAGCCGGTCGCAGCTGACTGTTGGAACTCGCTTGCGATCCGCCAAATTCGCCGCGGATGATTTGCAGGATGGTGGCGGCCTCTTCCGAGTCGTGAGCCTGCCCCTTCACCACAATCTTCCCCGAAAAGGGAATCAAATAGATCTTGCTGTTCGGGAAGAGCAAACCCAGCTTGCGTTCGAGCTTGGCGAAGTCAGTCCGGCGGCGCTCATCGACACTTGGATCCCGCACCGTGTTGACGAGGTAAATCAAAGGCTGGGGGTTCTTGTCGAACCACAGCGTCAGCGTTGTCGTTCCCACCTGCAGGCCGATGATGGCCAGCTCGTTGGGACTGTATTGTGCAACCTCAACGATCGAGGGATCGGCAATCGCCGAGCGGACAATATTGGAGCGCCCCACTATCAATTGGCTGCGATGCTGCACCACGTCGAGCGATTGCGAAATCGACGGCATCGCGCTGATCTGATCAGGCAGCGGCCTGACAGAGACCGTGGCCGCGCTCGCCGGCGCGTCTTGAGCGTTTGCTACGGGAAGCGTCCCGTAAGCCATAAGGCTCGCCGAACAGCCGAGCAGCGTCCAAAGCCGCCGATGGATGAGACTTGGTGTCCGCTTGCGGCATCTGTGCCGGCTGAATTGCGGTTCGCCCGCGAAAACTTCAAACATCGCGAGAACGACCCCCCTCCGCGCAATCTGGTCGTCGCTTAATTCGACGCAGTCTTCAACGCTCTATCGGTTTTGCCGATCGTAGGAATTGAATTGGATCGACCGCTTTTTGCGCCTCTTGCCAGGGGCGCCGTTAGCTCACGCCCAAATCGCCCCAACTTGTCTGTCGAGGGAGACGGGGAAATATGGGCAAAACCGTCGCTCCACGGTGCTCACTGTGGGCGCCCGTCAGAACTTGGCGAAAGTGCGTTCTCAAGGAGACCTTGGGAACGAGAACGGGAAACGAGCAAAAGAACGGCCGATACCTACTTAGAGAAGAACGGACTCTCTCACGGTGCCGACGGCGAAGGAATTTCCGATGACGCGAAGATGCTGGGCAGTTGTGATGTCAGCCGGTTTGGCATCAGCACCGGCGGCCATCTCGGCCGCGCCTCCGGCTCCGGTCGTCGCCTGTTCGAGCGGCTCGTGCATGCCCGCGGCAACATCCATCGGCTGCGGCGAAGGACGCTATCCGTACGACGCACCGGATCCGTGGTTGCACGGATATTTTCAGGAGACCCCGGCTTACGCCGGTTTCCACGCCTTTCGGCCTTACAACTACAAGCACGTCTTCGCCCAATCGCAGATCGCCGCCGAATGGGGAGCCTCGCCCACCGCTCCCTACTCGCACCAATTTGGCCGCGCGAGTTCGCAGGCGAAGTGACGGCTGCGTCGCGAGCCTCTTATTTCGTCGCCGGTCGTGCGAGGAAGACGAGCACCTGCAGGAGCAGGAATAAAGCGAGCGGCAGAAAGGCGAGCACTCGCACGATTTGGAGCACGAACGGGTACCATTCGCCGACGACCGGTCCAATCTGCGTCCGCTCCGCGGCTCCTTTTACTCCTTCTCTCGCTAACACGACGACAACCGCGTCACGCCGGCGTTCGCTCAGCCGGCGGCCCTCCGCGCCTCTGGCTTCCGCGACCAGTACGGGAAAGTGGCCTTCCTCCATGCGGGCCGCTAGTTTCTGTAAATGGTCCGTTCCGTGCGTATTGACGGTCGCGGTCCCTGGGGCAAAATCTGTGACGCGAATGATCGAGCCGGCTCGCTCGGCCTCGATTTGCATCCGGCTGCGAACGTCGAATAGCGGCATCACCAAGAGCAGAAAGACGACCCCCACCAGCGTAAAGGTCAGCAAGAGACAGCCGACCGCCGTCATGTGAGATTTGAAGATGTTGCGTTCCGACGTCGTTTCGAGATGCAGGTCAATCGCCCGTCGGCGGCGAGCCGAGCTGCGAGCCGCGTCGACGACCTCAAACGCTCGAACAAGATCAATCCAGCGGGCCGCGTAAGAACCCTGCGGTTCCCCTTCTTCGAGCGATTTCACCACGGCTTCGCCTTCATCGAAGGCCGGCCCATTCTGAAAACTCGGTGGAGCAATCCGCTCGGTGCGCACGCTCCATTCCAACGGTTCGCCCTCTGCCGTGACGTTGATTTCTCCCTTCTCGCCGGCAACGACCAGCTTCCACCGCGATGCGCCGGCCGATCCGCGCGCCGTCCACGTCGCTTCCGGGAGTTGGTCGCCGAGCATCGTGGCCGCTGCCGCCGCGACACGGTCGCCGACGACTCCCGATTGGACCGCCGACACGCGGCCGTAATCGCCTCCCAGGCTGCGCAGCATATCGACATCGTGCAGCAATGCGTCCTCGATCTGATTTCGCATCAAGAGTGCCGGTCCGCTGCCGGGCTCTTGCGGGACGATCTCTCGGTCGATTTGCAAATAGAGCAGCCGCCCGAGGATGCCGGAGTCGATCGTTTCGTGCAGCAGACGAAAAGCCGGCCGCAGACGATCGGAGAAGACGGGAACCAATGAAGCCCGCCCTTCGTCGCGAATCAAACCCAGCTCGTAGATCCATGTCGACCCCTGCGAGCCGCGGGGAAAAATGACCAGCCGCTTTCCGGCCGCGGCAATCTGCTTGGCCCCTTCGAGAGCTTCGGCCTCGACGCCACAGACGAGCACCGCGTCGACATGGCCGGCCGTCAGGATGCGGTCCCATCCAGGCAGAATCTGCAGATCGGGAGCGATTCGCAGCAGCTCGCGTTCGAGAGAACCAATCACGGCCGCACATTCGATCCGATGCTGTTGGTGACGGGCGATCGCGCGGACCAGCGGCAGCACGGCCGGGTCATCGCCCAGCAAGGCGAAATTCATGTCACGATCGCTTTCGGACCGTTCATCTCGCTGGCCCGATCACTTTGCGGCCCCGAGGACCTTCCGCACATTGGCCGCGTTGACCGGTCGGATCAGGCCTTTTTCGGTAATCAGACAGGTGATCAATGCGGCCGGCGTGACATCAAACGCCGGATTGCGGGCCCGCATGCCCTCCGGTGCGGTGACGCGGTCAAAGGGCTCGGTCACTTCGCTCTCCGGCCGCTCTTCGATGGGAATCGCATTGCCATCGGGCAAATCCAAATCGAACGTGCTCGAAGGGGCCGCGACGTAAAAGGGAATCTTGTGCTCTTTGGCCAGGACGGCGACGGAATACGTGCCGATCTTATTCGCCGCGTCGCCATTGGCGGCGATGCGGTCGGCCCCGGTGATAACGGCCTGCACGCGTCCTTCGTGCATGATCCAGCCGGCGGCCGAATCGCATAACAAGGTCGCGGGAATGCCGCGCTGAGTAAGCTCCCACGAGGTGAGCCTTGCTCCCTGAAGCAAGGGCCTCGTCTCATCGACAAAGACGTGAAGCTGCTTGCCCTGCCGAACTGCGGCGTAAATCACCGAAAGCGCCGTGCCGTCTCCAGCGGTCGCCAGACTGCCGGCGTTGCAATGGGTCAAAACGCCCGTCCCGTCGGCCAGCAATTCGGCACCGTGCCGACCGATTGCGGCGCACATCTCGCAATCTTCCTGCTCGATCTGCCGTGCTTCCTCCAGCATTCGAGCGACGAGTTCAGTCGCGGAGAGTTGGGGGTGCGCGGCGACCACGTTGCGCATCCGGTCGAGCGCCCAAAACAAATTGACGGCGGTTGGCCGGCTGGTGGCCAGATAGTCGGCCACTTTGGCAACGCGCCGCTCGACGGCGGAACGATCCTTGGTCGCGACGTCGCTCAGGCCGAGCACGACACCATAAGCGGCCGCGACTCCGATCGCCGGAGCGCCACGGACGCGCAGTGCGCGAATCGCCTCCCAGACTTGCTCGGGCTCGGCAAGATCGATTTCGCGAAACTGCGCGGGCAACAGCGTCTGATCGATAATCCGCAAATGCCCGTCGACTTCACCAATCCACGCCAACGTCGGCGCGACGGACTTCCGTTCCTTAACAGCCATGCATCGGCACCCGGCTTTGAGGGAATCAATTACTTAAGCGGTGAGTAATCGGTCGGCGACAAGTACTGCCGCTCGACCTTCTTCACCAGCACGCCGTTCTTGTGCGATTCCTTGTAGACACTTTGCCACTCGGGGTCGGCCATAAATTCCTTCCACGATTTGGCGGCCGCCTCGCGACTCTTGTGTGCGACGATGTAAACCAGCGTGTCGGGCTTGTCGATCGGCACCCAGTAACCGATGTTTTTGATCCCGTGCTTTTCGAACAGCCGCATCGTATGGTCGCGGAATCGCTTGTGCAAATCGGCCATCTTGCCGGGATTTGCCGTGTACGTCCGCAACTCATAAACGAGCGTCGAACCCTCTTTGGACTCGTCGTCGGCCCGTACAGCGAGCGGAGCGACAAACAAAATCGCAGTCAGCATCAAGCACACATTCCGCAGCGACATCGTCAAATCTCCGAAGCAAGTTCTACACGTCGTTTGTCTTGGAAGGCGGAGCGAAGCCTGCCCATTTCTATGCGAAAACACCCCGCAAAAGAAACTGTACGCAGGACTGCGTTACCGCTCAGCCAACGCGATCGTCCCCGGTCGCGACTGTTGCGGCCGATCGATCTTCGAGTGAGAATAACATATCAGGGGATTTGCATATGAATCGTCGCGCCATTCTCGGAGTCTTGTGCTCGCTTTTGGCTTGCGGTTCGCCGCTGTGCGACGCCGGCTCGTACCCGATGATCATGGGCATTAAACCGGTGGCGATTCAGGTTGGCACTTCGGCCGACTTGACCGTGCAATCGCGATACTCGATGGACGATTCGTACCGCGTGTTGGTGAGCGGCACCGGGGTGACGGGCGAGGTCACCGAACCACGCTCGAAACTCGAGGTCAAATCGAAAAAGAAGCGGCCGGCTCCAAAAAAATCGAAGCGAAACGCCGCGCTCGAGTCGCTCGCCGTTCGGTTCCATGCGGACGCAGCCGCGCTTCCCGGCATTCGCGACATTCGCCTGGCGGGCCCCTACGGAGTGAGCACCGTCGGCCAGCTGCTTGTCGTGCAGGATCCGGTGATCGCCGAAAACGCCCTGAACGACAGCGTCGAAAAGGCGCAGCCCATCAAGCTGCCCGCCGCCGTCTGCGGGACGATCGAGTCAATCGAAGACCGCGATTGTTACAAGTTTCATGTTGAGGCGGGCCAGTCGCTCGTTTTTCGCGTGCGGGGCATGTTGCTCGAAAACCGCATCCACGATCTGCAAAACCATCTCGACCCGATTATCACGCTTCGCAGTCCGACCGGGGCCACCATCGCCGTAGGGGACAACGACATCTCGGGCGATCCGCTTTTGTGTCAGCGGTTCGATCGCACGGGCGATTACACGCTCGAAATTCGAGACGTGCGTTACAAGGGAGACCGCGACTGGGTGTACTGCGTCGAGATCAACGATCGGCCGTTCGTCCGCACCGTTTATCCGCTGGCCGTTGCGGCTGGCAAACGGGCCTCACTCGAACCGATTGGCTTTCAGCTTGCTCAAGGAGCCCACATCGATTGGAACGTGCCGGCCGCGTGGACCGTCGGCTTTCACGAAGCACAATTGCCACTTCAAAGTCGAATACACCAAAGCCGCCTGACGAATCCGGTCGCTGTGATCGTCACCGATCTTGCCACTGTTTTGGAGTCGGCCGGCAATCATGCCTCGGTGACGTCGGCTCAAACGGTGACCGCTCCGGTTGGCATCAATGGCCGCATCCAGAAGGAGGGCGAAGGCGACGTCTATTCGTTCCACTCCAAGAAAGGCGAAACATTCACGTTCGAGGCCATTTCACGGCGCGAAGGGTCGCCGCTCGACTCGGTCCTGCGACTTCTGGACGCCAAAGGCCGCACGCTCGGTGAAGGAGACGATCTCTCCGACCGCGGCCGCACATCGGCCGACGGAATCATCGAGAATTGGCGGGCCTCCGCCGACGGAACTTACGCCATCGAGATTCGCGATCTGCTGCAGCGAGGCGGACCGACGTTTGTTTACTTTCTGAAAATCACGCACCCTGAGCCCGATTTCGAACTGCTGCTCGACACAGACAAAACCGAACTGACTCCGGGGACAAGCGGCGTATTCTTCGTCAACTCGCTCCGCAAGAACGGTTTCGATGGCGAAATCTCGCTCGCGGTCGACGGGCTGCCCGAAGGCGTGACGGCCTTTTGCGATCGCATCCCGCCCGGCCACCGCGACGGCTGCATCATTCTGACCGCCGCGCCCGACGCGAAGCTTGCGGTGAACAACATCGTCGTCACGGGGACCGCGACCCTAGCGCAAAGCAAGGCGCCAGCGCAAAGTAAGGCCCAGCCCCGAACACTCCACGCGATCGCACAGCCGCTGCAAGAGACGTACGTCCCGGGGGGCGGACGCGGACATTGGCCGGTCGAGTCGCACGCGGTCGCCGTCGGCGCGCCGGGGGACATTTTGGGCGTGAAGCTGAGCCGGAAAGAACTATCACTCGCGCCGGGTGCATCGGCCCGCGTTGACGTCGTCATTGAGCGCGCTCCGGGCTTCACAGACAACGTTACGCTCAACCCGCGTTTCGATCACCTCGGCCGCATCTTCGGCGACACGTTGCCCGTCGGCGTGGAGATCGACGGCAAACTCAGCAAGACATTGTTGACGGGCACGGAAACGCACGGCCATCTCACGTTCCACGCCCTACCGACGGTCGAACAAGCAACGAGGCGACCCGTCGCCGTGATGGCCAACGTGGCCATCAACTTCGTGATGAAAGCGACCTACAGCAGCACGCCGTTGTTCGTCACGACGTCG
>CAYWOV010000028.1:0-11456 GCA_964459965.1 uncultured Planctomycetaceae bacterium
ATCAATGCCTGGTTGTCACGGTCTGCGGGGAAATTGTGACGCTCGCTGCCGGCAGCTTCTCGTGGCCCTGCTAAAATGCCTCCGAGCTCCGTCCGCCTCCCGACAACCAGTGAGTAGAACAGCGAGATCTTCGACTATGAAAGTGCCGTCGTCGCTCGGCCTCCTTTGCCTGGGTTTCACGGCGCTCGTGCAGGGTGCCCTCGTTCACGGTTCCGACAGGTCGAGCTTCATCGCGCCCGTGCTGCAGTCCTTCGTGGACAAGCAGGTGATCGCCGGAGCGGTGAGCCTCGTGGTCGACAAGGAGTCGACGCTCGCACTCGACAGTGTCGGCTACGCCAGTCTGCACACGAAGCAGCCGATGCGCTCAGACGATCTTTTCTGGATCGCTTCCATGACAAAGCCGATCACGGCGACGGCGCTAATGATGCTGGTCGACGAAGGCAAGGTGAGCCTCGCCGATCCAGTCGAGAAGTATCTGCCGGAATTCAAAGGCCAAATGGTCGCCGACGGCAATGGGCTGCCGCATCCGCCCGCGCACCCGATCACAATACGCGAAATCATGAGCCACACCAGCGGCCTGGTGCGGGCGGGTGACCCCGTGTTTCGAAATACCTACGTGCTTAAGGATTGGGTCGCCAAGTGCGGCGCGACGCCGCTCGTGCGCGAGCCAGGCACGAAGTACGAGTACAACAATTCGGGCATCAATACTGGAGGACGCATCATCGAAATCGTGAGCGGCATGCCTTATGCCAAGTTCATGCAGCGACGCTTGTTCGAACCGCTTGGAATGAAGGATACAACGTTTTGGCCAACCGACTCGCAAGCCGCCCGACTGGCAAGAACGGCCCGGCGGAGCGAAGACAAGCAGTCGCTCGAAGAGATTCACCTGGACAAAGGGGTCACGCCGGCATTGATCGAAAGGCTCGGACGCGGCACGAAAGTGCCCGCTCCCATTCTCGCGGACATGGGAATTGGGCAAATCGCTAATTATGCCCACCGCTTCGCCGAGCCTGCCGGTGGCTTGTACTCCACCGCTTCGGACCTCGGTGCGTTCTGCCAAATGTTGCTCAACGGCGGAGCGTTCCACGGCAAACGCCTGTTGTCCGAGGCGGCGATCCGGACCATGAGCAGCAATCAAACGGGGAATGTCCCCGTCACTCAGCAGGAAGGCTACGGCGTCGGCTGGTCCGTGAAAACTCGTGACACCGAAGGCCCCAGCGTCGGCAGCTTCGGCCATCGCGGTGCTCGACGCACGGCGATGTGGATCGATCCGAGAAATCAGCTCGCCATGATTGTGCTCGTCGAACGCTTCGACATGACGGGTGAAGAACAGAAGCAACTCTACGGTTCGTTCATGAAAGCCGCCGTGGCGACGTATGGCAAGCGGGCGCGAAAGAACTCTGACAGGTCGTCTCAAGAAAATTAAGGTGCGGTCTGCGATGAATACAAACAAATTCGGTGTTGCTTGCTGCTTGATCAGCCTGCTGGCAAGCGTCAATCCTGTGATCGCCGCAGCGGCGGACCAGAAACCGCGCCGCTCGGCGCGATCGGCGCCACCTGCCCGCGATCCGAAAACCCCTGGGTATGTCTCCGCCAAGGAGTTGCCCGACGGCACCAATCCGCCGGCCGATGCCGACGGAAACTTTATCATCGGCCCAACGCACAACCGCGCGGCCGAAATGATTTCACCGGTTGGAGCGCTGCGGGGCACGGTACACAACCTCACGATGAGTTCGGCCGACAGCAAGATCTATCCCGGCATCGCACGGGAGCCAAAAACATCTGGAACTGTTGATCCGGCCGACCCCGCCAAGCTGGTGGTCACCACCAGCCACCCCGCGCCTTACACGCGGCGAGTCGCGGTTTATATTCCTGTGGAGTATGTCCCCGGCACGGCCGCGCCGTTCATCGTCGGGGCGGACGGTCCGGATCGGTCGCTGTTCATCGCTCTGGATCATCTCATCGCCCAGCACCGCGTTCCCGCGATGGTCGCGATCTCGATAGGGAATGGCGGCGGCGATGCCCAAGGCAGCCAACGCGGCCTCGAGTATGACACGATGTCAGGCCGCTACGCGGAGTTTGTCGAGCAAGAAGTGCTGCCTCTGGTTGAGACACAATGCCAAGTGAAATTGACCAAGGATCCCGAGGGCCGCGCGACCATGGGATGTAGTTCTGGCGGTTCGTGTGCCCTGATCATGGCGTGGTATCATCCCGAGCTTTATCACCGCGTTCTCACTTACTCCGGCACCTATGTGAACCAGCAGTGGCCACATAATTCGGAGACTCCGCACGGTGCGTGGGAATTCCACGAGCGCCTGATCGAGAACAGCCCGGTCAAGCCATTGCGAATTTGGATGGAAGTCGGAGACAAAGATCTTTTCAATCCCGGCGTCATGCGCGACAACATGCATGATTGGGTTCTCGCGAACGAGAACATGGCCAAGGTGCTCGCCGACAAGGGCTATCACTACCAATTCGTCTTCGCCCGCAACGCCCGGCACTGTGATGGTGGCGTGAAGCAGCAAACTCTGCCGGAAGCCCTGGAATACGTCTGGCGGGGATACCCCGTCGCGGGGGCGCAAAGCGCGCCGTCGGAAGGCGCGGCTGCTCCCCGAAAATAAGGCCGCTGGGCGGCGGCGATCTGATCCGCACACACGTCCGCTAACTGCCGCTGCGACGTACGACAAGAACCATGAAGCTGTCGGGTTTCGGCTTCGGCCGGTTTCGGGCATCGCGCTCGGTGCCGAATTCCGCTGTTGGAAGATAAAGCGTGTGTGTCGACCGATCGACGCCGCACGTCTTTGCGCCGGGCCGCGTTTTGAGACTCTGGAGGATCTCGAACTTGCCCGGCGTCGTTTCGCGAGCAATGGCCAACGAGCCGTCGCGACAGCTGGCGAAGACGTCCCCATCGAAGGCCGTCCCATCGCACCCGGCCCCAATGGGCAGATCGGCCAGGATCGTGCCGTCGTCGGCACTCATGACGATGAGTTTCTGCGGCTTTCGGCAGCCGATAAACAGCCTGCGGTGCTCCCGGTCGATTGCCATGCCGACCGGACTGCCGCCCGGAGCCGTGGGCCATTTGCCGACGACTTTCATGGCGCGCGTATCGACGACAGCGACCTGGTTCTTATCAACGAGGTTGACGAAGACCTTGCCCTGGCCGTCGGCGGCGAGAGCTTCCGGCTTACCGCCCAGGTCAATGGCTGCGTCCGCTTTACCCGTCTTTGGATCGACGTCCGCGGCGATTGGAACCAGGGCGTTGGCATCCCCGCAAGAGACAAGCACCCTGCTGCTGGCTCGATCGTAAATGAGGGCGTCGGCGTCGTCCGCGGTCTTCACAGTACCGAGTACCTCGTTGGTTTTCGTGTCGAAAATGACAACCGAGGCGTCCGCTCCGTCGGTGATGAACCCTCGGTTCGCGCTGCGCACGAGGGCAACGCCATGATTGCCCTTTTGGCCTTTGATGTCGGCCTTGATTGAACCATCCGTCGCGTTGATGACCAGCGTGTGTGTGGTGCGAGGGAGGTAAAGCAGCTTGTTGCGCGAATCGACAGTGACGTAGTCCCAGCTCCCTTTGCCGCCAATCTGCAAAACCTGCGCGACGTGATAAGGGCCCGTATCGTCGGCTTTAATCCGCTGTTGCGGCAAACCGGTGCCCAGCGTTGCCAACGCGACAATCCAAAGCGCGTGATTAGTGTTTGCCATCTGAATCTCCAACGTTTCGATTTTGCGGAAGAGTGGCAGGCGAAAGCGACTCGCCTGCGTTGTGCGGCGGCTTCGAGTATATCGAAGTCCACAGAACGCGCCGGTTGAACGGCCGTGAACTTTCGCTTATCTCCGCACGATCCGTTTTCGCAACAGCACCACCGAGGTCGTTCGATCGGGTTGAGGATGACAGGCGAATTGCCTAAGCTGTGGATGCATCGACCCACCTGCAACGTCACCTGCCTGACCCCGCCGGACTGTCGATTGGACGCCGCGTTGCTTGGACCTCAGCACCCCGCCTTTGATCGCCGCACGCTCCTTCAAGCGGGGTCGATCGGCCTCTTGGGACTGGGGATGAATCATCTCGAGCCCTTGCGGCAAGCCGCCGCGGGGATGGCTCCGTCGACGACAGCGCGAAGCGTCATCTACATCTTTTTGTCGGGTGGCTTGTCCCAGCACGACAGCTTCGACATGAAGCCTGCGGCGCCAGACACCATCCGCGGCGAATTCCATCCGATCGACACCAACACGCCGGGGATTCAGATCTGTGAGCATCTTCCGCGGCTGGCACAGCGCAGCCATCTGTGGGCACTCTGCCGATCGTTGACGCATGGTTCCAACGACCACTCGGCCGGTCATCACATCATGCTGACCGGCCGCTCTGATCTTCCCAAAGGGTTCAACAGCGTCGGTCCGCAACCGGGCGACTGGCCGTCGATCGCGTCGGTGGCAGGCGCCGTGCTTCCATCGCGGAACAATCTTCCCCCCGCGGCGGTCCTTCCCGATCGACTGATCCACGTCACGCGGCGGGTCCTTCCGGGGCAGTTTGCGGGAATCATGGGGCCGCGGCACGACCCGTGGTTCATCGAGGCGGCTCCCTTCAGTTCGAACGGTTACGGCGCCTTCCCGGAGTATGAATTCGACCATCAAGATCGGCCGAACCTGTCGCGACGCAGCAGATTTCAGGCTCCGTCGCTTTCGCTTCTGGAAGGGCTGAGCTTGGTTCGCATGGCGAGCCGCACGCGACTCCTGCGGTCGTTCGATCGGCAGCGGTCTGACCTTGAATGCTGCGCTAATATCGAACAGTTCGACCGCTATCGGCAGGGTGCGATTTCGCTGCTGACGGATAGGCGAATCCGCGACGCCATCGACATCCACAAGGCCTCCGCCGCCGAGCAGGAGCATTACGGGCAGAACTCGTTCGGCTGGTCGTTACTGATGGCCCGCCGCCTGGTGGAAGCGGGTGTGTCGCTTGTGCAGGTTCACCTCGGAAACAACGAAACGTGGGACACTCACGGCGAGGCGTTTCCTCATCTGCGTGACAAGCTTTTTCCGCCAACTGATCGTGCCGTCTCGGCCCTGCTAGACGATTTGCACGAGCGGAGCCTGTTGGAATCCACGTTAATCGTCATGGCCGGCGAATTCGGCCGCACTCCAAAGATCAGCCATCTGCCGCAGTTCTATAAGTTGCCGGGACGCGATCACTGGGGCGCCGTGCAGTCGGTTTTCTTTGCGGGCGGCGGCATTCGCGGAGGGACGGTCGTTGGGTCGTCCGACAAAATCGGTGCATTTGCGGCCTCGAATCCGAAGACACCGGAGAATCTCGGAGCGACCATTTATCGAGCACTCGGTTTGCCCGAAGCGGTGGCGTGGCACGACCAGAGCGGCCGGCCGCATCAAATCTAAATGGACCGGCGATCACTGAATTATTTTGATTCCCGTCGCGCGCGGGCTGGTTGCCTCGTTCGAGACGTGCAATTGGACGCTGCCTGCGATGGACGATCGCGAGTCTTTGTCTCAATCGGCGGTCGGTTTGAGCACCAACTCCATCACGCGAATGACTTCGGCCAAGGACCAAGCTTGAAACGGACAACCGCGCGGAGAGTGGGGTGCGTCGCCATCAGCGATTTCGGACACATGGCCCAGCCCGGCGAGATCCAGATGCTCGACCAGCGGCTCGATGAATCTTGACCGCGCTTCCTCGCAAACGGCCGGTGACGAACCGCGGACGCGGATCCAGGCTTCAATGAACGGGCCGGCCAACCAGGGCCAAACTGTTCCCTGATGATAGGCAAGATCACGCTCCCGGACGGAGCCGACGTACTGTCCGCAATAGTCTGGCGAGGCGGGCTCAAGTGTTCGTAGGCCCAGCGGAGTCCACAATCGCGACTCGACCAGATCGACAACTTGCCGCGCCAGCTTTGAGTCCAACAGCATCCAGGGCAATCCGCCGACGGCTAAGATCTGATTTGGACGGACCGTGTCATCCGCCGTCCCCTTGCGATGATCCACGTCGACGACGTCATATAGGCAGCCTCGCGCCTGGTTCCAGAAGCGGGCCTGAAATGCGGCCTGCCCGCGATTGAAAACGCCGTTCCAACGCGAATCAAAAGCCGCCCCGATTCGCAGCGCGGTCAACCACAAGGCCTCCACCTCGACCGGTTTGCCGACGCGTCCGGTGACGGCGCGACCGTCGACCTTGGCGTCCATCCACGTGAGAGGCGTGTCGGCGACGCCCGCGGCCAACAAGCCGTCGTCATCGCCACGGATGCCGTATCGAGTTCCGCAGAAGTATCCGCTCAGAATGTCTTGAACGGCCTGCCTAAGGACTCTTCTTACTTCGGGAGCGGCGGGGCGCCGCGCGCGATCGGTCAACACGAGATACTCATGGACGGCGATGATATACCACAGCGAGGCGTCGACCGAATTGAATTCGGGTTGCTCGCCCTGGTCGGGAAACCGGTTGGGCAGCATGCCTTCGGAGATTGTGTCGGCCCAGGCGGTGAGGATGTCGCGTGCCTCGTCGAACCGCCCTGTTGCCAAACACAGTCCGCGAATCGAGATAAACGTATCCCGTCCCCAGTCGGTGAACCACGGGTACCCGGCAATCAGCGTCTTGCCCGTCTTGCGGCGGACAATGTAGGCGTCGGCCGAGCGCTCGAGCCGACTGGAAAAGGACGCGCGGCGACGTCGTTCCGTGTCGCGTGCGCCCTGCGCGATTTTCTCAGCCGTCTCACCGAACCGCTTCAGTTCTTCGACGTGCCCTTCGGCTGCCAAGACCAGCACGGCATCTCCTCCGAGCATCCATGTGAATGATCCGGGTGCGGCGAGGTCCTCGATGTAATCGAGTCCGCGCTCCCGCTCCTGGACGTAGAGGAAGTTGTGGAACCATTCGGGGTCGTGGCGGTAGCGTCCGTTGGAAAGAGCAGAGGTCGCAGGAATGCTATCGTATGGCTTCCAAGTAACCCCGTCCGACTGCGAAACCGGATCGAATCGAAATGCCCCGTTCTCACGGTGCAAGCCGTGGTAATCCCTCCCGGAAAGCAAAGGCCGCAAGGTCAGCCGCGCCGACACCTGCGGTTTGGCCAGCCGCCAGCACAGCACGCACGCGGAGATTCCTTGCGGCACAAACAGTTCGAGACAAATCTCCTCGCCGTTATCGAGACGCCACTTCCAAGTTGGCCAGGGTTCGTTGACGAACGATTGCAGTCGCGTCTGACCGTCCGGGTAAACGATGTCAGGCGGATATCGCTGTGAGGAAAGTGCAAAGCGACCATGATCGGTTTCCACCCAGGCCTCGAAACCGTTCACCAGCACCAGGCGGCCGGTCGGCGGCGAGGTCGCCGTCAATAACAGCGCGTGGTAACGACGAGTGCGCACTCCGCACGCGGTACCAGACGCGTAGCCGCCTAGTCCGTCAGGCTCGAGCCATTCGACCGCATCTGTCAAAGAGACCGAGTTCATGAGCAGTCCCCAAGCCCGCAGCTTGTGGCGGTCGATTGACAGATTCGCTCCCCTTCGCGGACGATTAGCATTGAGTCGACGGACTGCCGCTGGCGGACCGCCAGACACGAGTTCTCGAGCCAGACGCCCACTATGTCGCGTGGGCATTTCCTGGTCACGCCACGCAAAGCCGGTGCCACTGTGATTCGAATTCCTGAGGTTGACCGCGTCGTGCGTTCAGGAAGCGAAGTTGCGCCGCTTTCTCCCGCCGACCAAGAAGCCGAGGCTCGCCGCTGGGTACGCTACCACGTCGTCGGGTTTTTCGCGACGATCGGCGTGGCGGCCGGTCTATTAATCGTCGATCGAAAGGTCTCGCAGATAATCGGCGACAGCCGGATGCCCGCCTTTCGAGCGATTCTTTTAGTCTCGGTTCTTCTGGCCGGATTGGGGGCGCGGGCCCTCTTGGCATGGCGCAGCGCGACGGTCGACCTGCAGGGACGCATCTTCCTGGCCGTAACGGGCCTGGTGCTCCTGACCGGGGCCGCGTACGGATTGTCCGATTGTATGCAGGAGATCCGCGAGCACTACAAGGCGTGGGAGGCCGGCCGAACCGTCTCGCGCGCGACAATGCAGCACGATCGTACGAACATGATCGCTCGATCGCACTTGCGCATTGTCAGCGGCCGCTCCTCTGAATCGTAGCCCTGCGACAGGAGAACGCTCGCGGTGAGTGCCGGCACGCGGCGGGCTTACCTCACGAAGTGGCGAATCTCTTCAACCGTTTCCAGGGCGTGTTTCGCCGCTTCGAGGCCGCCCGCGGCGCGAATAAACGTCAAAGCCGCGCCCATCGTGCTGAGGCCGTTGCTTCCGGCATGTCCCGGCTTCCTGCGACGGACGAGTGTCTTCCGGCCTTTCGCCTTTGCATTGCTCTTAATCGTCGAGACGTATTGAGCGTTGACATTCAATCCCTTTGCCTTGAGGTCCACCGCAATTTCCGACGGGGACTTGTCAGGATGGGCTTCCAACGCGTCACGAATTGCCTGACTCTTATTGACAGAATCCCTTTTTGACCGTGCCATACTGAATAACTCCGACATTTTGAGATGGTTTGTGGACGAGATATTGTTTCGCTAGCTACAGGGCCTGTCAAGGATTGGAAGTTCGCTGCAGTGCTCGGCTTGGTGCCATGCGGATCTCTTTGGCGACGTGCGTTCACTGCTATCAACAGGGGTTTTCCAGGTGGCGAGTTGGGAGTTCCACCTATTCTCTTTTGACTGCCTCCCCGCGCTGAGGAAGACGCGGTCCGGCCACTCTAGACACGCTGGCATCGAAGTTGCGTGCGCAGGCGCGTTCGCGGCAGAATGAGGCCGACGCTTAGCCACTGCCCTGACTGGTGATTCGTGGACGACCGCCTAGGTTGATTGCCGCAGAGAATCCGCACCTCGAGAGCATGATTGCGATTGAACAACTATGACGACGACCCTGCCGAGTCCGAAAACGAATACTGGGAACCACTCCAACCATGCCCATCATCGCGTCTGGCCTGGCCGGCCTTATCCGCTCGGGGCAACCTGGGACGGCCGCGGCGTCAACTTCGCCATCTACTCGGAGAATGCGACCCGAGTCGAGCTGTGCCTGTTCGACACGCCCGATTCGCTGACTGAGTCGCGGCGGGTCGACCTGCCCGAGCAGACCGATCAGGTTTGGCACGTCTATTTGCCTGATTCCCGGCCGGGGCAGCTCTACGGCTATCGAGTCCACGGTGCTTATGAGCCGACCAAGGGGCACCGCTTTAATCCCAACAAAATCGTTCTGGATCCTTATGCGAAAGAGATCGGCCGTGCCATGCGGTGGGCCGATGAGCTGTTCGGTTACCGCGTGGGCGATCCGCAAGCCGATCTATCGTTCGACGAGCGTGACAACGCGGCTTCCGCTCCTTTGGCGGCGGTCATCGATACGGCGTTTACCTGGGGAGACGATACATCGCCCCGCCGGCCGCTGCACAAGACGGTGATCTACGAGCTGCATGTGAAAGGATTCACGAAACGCCACCCCGATATTCCCGACGAGGTGCGTGGAACCTATTCCGGGCTGGGCTCCGAGGCGGCGGTGCGCCATCTCAAGTCGTTGGGTATTACCGCGGTTGAACTCTTGCCCGTGCATCACCACGTTGACGAACGCACGCTGATTGAGCGGGGACTGTGCAATTACTGGGGCTATAACACGCTGGCATTCTTTGCGCCGAACACGAGATACAAGTCGTCCGACTTTGGCACCACAGTACATCAGTTCAAAACGATGGTCCGCAATCTCCACGCCGCGGGAATCGAGGTGATTCTGGATGTTGTCTATAACCACACGGCCGAGGGAAATCAGCTCGGCCCCACGCTCTCCTTCCGCGGAATCGACAATGCGGCCTACTATCGACTTTCTCCGGACTCTCCGCGGCACTACATGGACTTCACCGGCTGCGGTAATACCTTTCATATGCAGAATCCGCGCGTGCTCCAACTCATCATGGATAGTTTGCGCTATTGGGTAACGGAGATGCACGTCGACGGGTTCCGTTTCGATTTGGCGAGCACCTTGGCCCGCGTCCTGCACTCAGTCGACAAGCTGGGCGCGTTTTTCGACATCATTCACCAGGATCCCATCCTCTCACAGGTGAAGCTGATCGCTGAGCCTTGGGACCTGGGAGACGGCGGCTATCAGGTGGGCAACTTCCCCATGGGCTGGTCCGAGTGGAACGGAAAATACCGCGACTGCGTTCGCCGATTCTGGAAGGGGGACGGCGGTGTGATCGACGAGTTCGCCACGCGGCTTTGCGGCAGCAGCGATTTGTACGGCTGGAACAACCGGCGTCCGCATGCCAGCGTAAACTTCGTCACGGCCCACGACGGTTTCACTCTCCGCGATCTCGTCTCTTACGACCACAAACACAACGAATCCAATGGCGAAGACAACCGGGACGGCACCGATAACAACCTGAGCTGGAACTGCGGCGCCGAGGGACCGACGGACGATCCCAAAATCAACGCCTTGCGAGCCCGCAAGCAGCGCAACTTTCTGGCGACGGTGCTGCTCTCGCAGGGGATCCCCATGATCCTGGGCGGCGACGAGATCGGCCGAACGCAGCAAGGGAACAACAACGCTTACTGCCAGGACAACGAAATCAGTTCGTTCAACTGGGAACTGAACGAGGATCAGCAGTCTCTCTTGAAATTCGTACAAGAGTTTATCGCCTTTTGGCACGCTGAGCCCGTCTTGCAACGACGCCGCTTCTTTCACGACCGGGCCACGCGAGGCACGTCCGTGAAGGACATTCAATGGTTCAGTCCGTCCGGCTCTGAAATGACCGACGCGGACTGGAAGGTCGAATTCGCGCGCAGCGTCGGCTGGCTCTTGCGGGGCGAACAGATCGACGTCGACGATCAGGGCGAAACGGTTTCCGGCGACACGCTGCTGATCCTGTTCAACGCCGATCACGGTGTTGAGGTCGGTTGCATCCTGCCCTCCTGCGAGGGGAGGGATGGCTGGCGATTGAAGTTCGACACATACGATCCAACCACTGCGCCGGCGGACCACGCGTTCGGGACCGCATACAAGCTCCGCCCGTGCTCGGTGGCCATCTTCGCCGCCGTCAAGAACAAGGATCCGAAGCTGCCCGCGTGACTCGCTGTTGCGCTACTTGGGGCGTTTCAAGTTGTAGCAAAAGAGTCGATCCTGATCGGCGAGGAAGAGCCTGCCGGCCGCCACCACGGGATGCGACCAGGCCGAGTTCTTGCTTCGCTTGGGCTGTTGAAACCGGCCGAGTTCCCGGTAGCCCGCCCCCGTGGCTTCGATGAGCAAAACGGTACCGTCTTCGGTACGCAGATAGATCCTGCCGTCCGCATAAGTGATCGAGCCCTTTCCGGCCGATCGGCTCCGCCACTTCACCTTGCCGGACATCAGGTCGAGACAGGTCAGAATGCCGGGCTCGCTGGACCCATATAGGAGGCCGTCGACAATCACCATCTCGCCATGGTGGC
>CAYWOV010000029.1:0-11393 GCA_964459965.1 uncultured Planctomycetaceae bacterium
ATTCGTGGACCTCAGCGTTTCCTGATGAGTTCAACGACACCAGAAACTAATGCGGCCCCGGCCGGGGGATTGATTGCGGGCTATCGTCCGCCGGCTAACAGTTATGACGAATTGCGGCATCGCGGCGGCGGTCTGCGGGAACCTTGGCCCCGGTTTGCTGGCGGAATCGAGAGGCTGGGGGCGGCCGGCCTCGATCAACGCCGCGAGCAGGCACGCCGGTTGCTGCGGGAAAATGGCGTCACGTACAACGTCTACGGTGCACCGCAGGGGCCGGATCGGCCTTGGGAACTCGACCCGCTGCCCCTCGTCATTAGTCACGACGAGTGGGAGCGTCTCTCGACGGCGTTGGCGCAGCGAGTCACCGTGCTCAACGCCGTTTTGGCTGATCTTTACGGTCCCCAACAGTTGATCGCGCGGGGCGTTCTGCCTCCCGAAATCGTCTTCGCCCATCCCGGTTTTCTCGTCCCCTGTCACGGACTGAAAATTCCGACCGACGTCTATTTGCACCTTTACGCGGGGCAAATTGTCCGCGGACCGGACGGCGGCTGGGTCGTGCTTGCCGACCGCACACAGGGACCATCTGGCGCCGGCTACGCGGTCGAGAACCGCGTCATCATGTCGCGGATTCTGCCGCAGGACTTTCACGCGCTTTACGTTGAGCGGCTGGCTTCGTTTTTCATTGCCCTTCGGGAGACGCTGCTTTCGATCGCTCCCCGGAATCGAGATAACCCGCGGGTCGTCGTCTTGTCGCCCGGCACGCGCAGTGCGACGTACTTCGAAGATGGGTATCTGAGCCGCTATCTGGGCTATTCACTCGCAGAAGGGGGTGACCTGACCGTCCGCGGCAGCCAGGTGTTTTTGAAGACTTTGGGCGGTCTGCTTCCGGTGGACGTCATTCTTCGCCGTGTGCCTGATGAAGATTCGGATCCGTTGGAACTCAAGGCTGACTCGCAATTGGGGGTGCCCGGCCTGGTGGAGGCGGTTCGCGAGGGACAGGTAGCCGTGGCCAACGCGTTAGGCAGCGGGTTTCTTGAGGCGCCGGCTCTGATGGCATTTCTGCCTGAAATTTGCCGAGCCCTTCGCAGCGAGGAGCTGGCACTTCCCAGCATCGGCGTTTGGTGGTGCGGTCGTCCCGATCATTTACAGTACGTCGAATCGCATTTGAACGAGTTGGTGATCCGGCCCGCTTTCCGCCATCGCTCAGCCCCACCCGTTCTCGGCTGGCGGCTTACGCAGGCCGAAAAGGGCGAACTGATCGCGCGCATCCGCCACCGGCCGAGCGCATTTGTCGGGCAGGCGCAAGTCGTCCGATCGACGGCGCCCGTGTGGAACGGCTCGGGGCTCGAGCCGTGGCGCTTGGGATTGCGGACCTTTGCCGTTGCTCACGAAGGCAAATACCGCGTGATGCCCGGCGCCCTGTCGCGAATGTCGGCGAGGGAAGGCTTCGTCGGCGAGTCGGTTTCCGAGGGTGAAGTCAGCAAGGATGTGTGGGTGCTCGCCACGGCGCCTGTCAAAACCGTCACGCTCCTGAAACCAAACCGGGCGGCTGTCCAGCTTCGCCGCAGCGGAAACGACTTGCCGAGCCGTGCGGCCGACAATCTCTATTGGCTGGGACGTTTCGTCGAGCGGGGCGAACGCATGGTCCGCCATCTGCGAAGCGCGATCGTCCGACTGACGACCGACGTCGCGCCCGTCGGTCCATTGGAAATCGCAGTCCTGATGGAGGCGCTGTCGGATTCCAACGAGTGGTATGCCGATCCAAATGAGGACGGCGAGGTGCTGCTGGAGCGCATTCGCGCCGAAGCCGTCTCGTTCCTTTTCGATGAGACGCGGACCGACGGTTTGTTCAAAACTCTGGGCGCGGTGAGGCGAACAGGCGCGGCAATCCGCGACCGCTTGTCGATCGATAGTTGGCGGATTGTCAATCAGCTGAATCTGGCCAGCCTGTTCAACCGGCCCACCGACGGGGCACGACCGGGCGAGTTGCTGTTTCTGCTCAATCAAATGGTCACTCTGTTTTCGGCCTTCAGTGGATTGGCGACGGAGAGCATGACCCGCGCCCAAAGCTGGCGATTCCTCGACATGGGCCGGCGCATCGAGCGAGCCCAACAAACATTGCACGTGCTGAAGCGGACCCTGGTTGACGTCCGCAAAGACGTTGCCCCGCCGCTCGAAGCCGTGCTCGAGATTGCCAACAGCACAATGACTTACCGCTATCGCTACTTGACGAGTTTGCAACTCGCCCCGGTACTCGACTTGATCCTGGTCGACGAGTCCAATCCGCGCGCAGTCGGCTTTCAACTGGCCGCGTTGGCCGAACTGGTCAAGAACCTTCCCGGCGAAGCGGCCGACGCGGAAACTCGACCCGAGCCACGCATCGTTCTGGCGGGGCAGGCCGCGCTGCGGCTTTGTGATGTCGATGCGTTTTGTGAGCCGGACGAAGCAGGCGGGCGAAAGGCCCTCGGCGATTTTCTCGACCAGCAAAGCGGACACCTGCGCCGGCTTTCGGACGCCATCTCACAAAGGTACCTGTCGCACACCGGTCCCTCGCACCAGTTGGGAATGATCACGCCAAGCGTGCCAGCGCCCCTCGGAGGCGGTCCGCCGGGAGGCCCAGCGACATGAAATACCGCGTGCGACACATTACGAATTACTCCTACCGCGATCTGGTCCCCTTGTGTCAGAACCAGGCCCATTTGTTGCCGCGCGTCTTCGACAGGCAGCAATGCGAATCGACGCGGGTCACCGTTCAGCCCGAGCCGACGGCCATGAAATCGTGGGTCGACTATTTCGGCAATTCGGCCCTCCACTTCGCCGTCGAAGTGCCGCATGACGAGCTGACAGTGACGGCCGAGAGCATCGTGACGGTGACTCCGCCGCGGCTCCCGGCACCATCGGCCACGCCGCCCTGGGAACAGGTCCGCGATGCCACCAAAACCAGCTTGGACGACAAGTCCGTGCAATTCACGTTCGCGTCTCCGTTAATCCGCCTGATTGACGAAGCCCGCGACTACGCGCGTCCGTCGTTTTCTCCTGGTCGTCCGCTGCTGGAGGCCGCGCTTGATCTCACGGGCCGCATCTTTCGCGAATTTAAATACGACCCCGAAGCCACGTGCGTCAACACGCCGACCGAAGAGGTCTTCCGCCTTCGCCGCGGCGTGTGCCAGGACTTCGCCCACCTCGAAATCACTTGCCTGCGCTCCATGGGACTGGCCGCCCGCTATGTCAGCGGTTACCTCCTCACCGAGCCGCCGCCCGGCCAGACGAAACTCGTCGGCGCCGATGCCTCGCATGCGTGGTTGGCTGTTTACTGTCCCCAACTGCGTACCTGGTTCGACCTCGACCCGACAAACAATCAGATGCCCCAACTTCGCCACGTTACTCTCGCTTGGGGCCGCGACTACAGTGACGTCTGCCCGATCAAGGGTGTTTTTCTCGGCGGCGGCGAGCATCGCATGTACGTCTCAGTCGACGTCGCACCGACCGGCGACAACTGACTCTCCGCGCGTGAATCCGCGGCACTCGGTAGGTTATGCTGCTGCATAACGTTCAGGCACTCGCGTCGATCGCGCAAGCGTTGCGCGTGAGCAGCACCAACACCTTGGAAAGGCAGCGATGAGCACAGTTCTGGTAACCGGCGGGTCCGGCTTTATCGGCAGCCATTGCATTTTGCAGCTTTTGACGGCGGGACATCAGGTCCGCACCACGGTCCGCAATCTGAAGCGCGAGGCCGACGGTCGTGCGATGCTCAAACAGGGCGGCGCCGAGCCTGGTGATCGATTGTCCTTCTTCGCCGCGGATCTCGAAAAAGATGCGGGCTGGCCGCAAGCCGTCGCCGGCTGTGAGTATGTCTTGCACGTCGCGTCCCCATTTCCGGCGAACATTCCCCAGAATGAGGACGAGCTGATCGTGCCGGCACGCGAGGGCTCGCTCCGCGTGCTGCGCGCCGCACGCGACGCGGGCGTCAAACGCGTCGTGCTCACTTCTTCGTTTGCGGCGATCGGCTATGGCCAGAAACCACAGAATAAGCCGTTCGACGAGTCCAATTGGACCGATCCCAGCGGGGACGACGTCCGCCCTTACGTGAAATCGAAGACCCTGGCCGAACGCGCGGCTTGGGATTTTATCGCCAAGGAGGGCCGCAATCTGGAACTAGCCGTCGTCAACCCGGTCGGCGTGTTCGGTCCTGTCCTGGGACCCGACTTCTCAACCTCGATCCTGTTGGTGCAGCGCCTCATGGACGGCGCGATGCCCGGCTGCCCCAAGCTCTTCTTCGGCGTTGTCGACGTGCGCGACGTTGCCGACCTGCACCTTCGTGCGATGACTCAACCCGCGGCCAAAGGCGAGCGTTTCCTCGCCGTCGCCGGCGATTTCATGTCGATCCTCGACATCGCCAAGGTGCTGAAAAGCCGCATGGGTGATTCGGCCAAGAGAGTGCCGACCCGCCAACTCCCAAACTGGCTCGTCCGCCTGGCCTCACTGCGGGATCCCGCGGTCAAGCAGATCATTCCCGAACTCGGCAAACCGAAGAACGCCACAAATCAAAAGGCGAAGCGCGTGCTGGGCTGGGCTCCGCACTCAAACGAGGAGTGCATCGTCGCCACCGCCGAAAGCCTGGTGCGTCTGGGGCTCCTGAAGGGCAGCCCGAAAAAAGCTGCCGTCTAGATAGCGCGAGCACACGGCGAAATGTTCGCCTGCATCCTGCACGCGAGTGCCTTCGTTCAAGTCAGCGGTTTCGCAAACCCGGAATGGCATGTGGAAATCGAAGCCGACAGTTACCGCGAGCCGAAGTAATACAGCACCAGGCCCAGGCTGAAATCCTGGAGGCGCGATGTGTCGAGTCCTTGAATCTCTTTGGCCCCGGCAAGCTGCAGCCCGATGGCGATCAGCACGACGCATAAAGTGCCGGCGGCTTTCAAGTCGATCCACCAGGCCGGGGCTGCGAGCCCGGTGTGCCGCGACCACCAGGCCAGAATTCCGCGAACCGTGATACCCAGCAGATAGGCTCCCACGGAGACCAAGAGCGAAAGCGATTGTGGCTCGAAGAGTCGGCCGTGATCGTACAGATACCACGCCAGGCCGCCAAACGCTGTGATCAGCAGGATTCGCACGCTGTGCTTTGGCAAATACAGCGGACTTTCGTCCGGTTCGATCTCCCCACTTGCTTCGAGCTTCGCGCGCAGTTCGTGCGAGAGAGGTACGAAGCGGCGCGTCGTGAAGTAGTGCGCCAGCATGATCATCAGCGCCTCGCTCCACACCACATCGACCCGTACGCCGCGGGCCGTCTGAATCACGAGGAAGGCCACGATGATCAGGCACAAAAGAGCCCGCACGCTGCCGGCCGGCATGCCGAGCGGCGGCCGTTTTCCGGCAGGCCCGGCTGCGCTCTGTTGGGCGGTGGAATGTGCCGGCGGCGCGAGCTGCGCCCGCATCAATCGCTGTGACAAGTCTTTTTCCGCTTCCGACCGCTCCAGGACGGGCTTTTTCACCGCGAGTTGTTTGGGGTCAAACGGCGCCGAATTCGGCGACTGCGGACTGGAATTTGATGTGCCGGTTTTCTCGGGGCCGATTGGTCTAAACGCCATGTGACCCTCGTAGTTTGGACTTGTTCAAACTCCCTCAACCCAACCATGAGAACGAGAAATCCAGCTCGTCGGATCACCGGGGCTCAATGCCGTTGCCACCAAGGGATTCGGTCGCACAAATGGGCGATTCGGGGTGTCGATTTGTTACGAGCGGTCCCCAGCGTATCTTAGCGACTGTTCGAGTGCGCAAGGTCGTCGGCCGAATCGCGGCGATGGCGGCGGAAAGCCGACCGGCATTCCATTGGAATCATTGAGGTTAGGCCGAATGGACATGTTGGGTTCTCAAAGCGTTTCTCGCTCCGTCCTTCGTCAAGGCGCCGTTTTCATGATGGTGGGCCTGATTTGGGGCATGGTTGTTCCCAAAACGCCTTTCCCGCGGCTCGCACTTGGCGCACACATTCAACTGACCGGAAGCGGCGTGATGTTTCTTGTCGCTGGTCTTGTGATCTCTCATCTCGCCCTGGTTACTAGCCGCTTGACCCGGGGAATTCTCCTTGCTGGCCCTTGGCTCACATGGCCGATGGCATTGAGCGAAATGGCGAATGCCTGGTGGGGCACGCGGGATATGCTACCGATCGCCGCCCAACAGGCGGCAGCTTCAGGCGGTGCGATTTGGCAAGAGCACATAGTCACAGCGGCCCATCTGATCGGAGCCGTTGCCGTGCTCGCCTTTTGGGCCACGATTCTTATAGGGCTCTTCGGGAAGCCGCTTGATGCTCGGACCCCAAATAGCTCACAAGCAATCCGCTGAGCGCCGGTTGAAACCCGCGGTCCAAGGTGCCCGAAGAGGACGACCGCGCCGATTGCAAAATGGCATCGGGCGACGGACTCGCAGGTCAACGCGCCCTTCGATGCCTGCCGATCAGCGTGTTTCATTCCGGCTTTTGGGGCGCGGGCGGTGCCGTCAACACTTTGAGGGCACTCTCGAGACGCAGCGACAAAAGGACATGACTTGTGCCGATCAGGCCAACGACGGAGCACAGCGGCACGAATTGCTTGGCCACGGGATTAAGGTACTTGAGTTCCACTGCCAGTCCCAAGAGGCCGGCAGCGAAGAAAAAGCAGGCCGCAAACAATCCGGCAAATAGCCGTTCTCGGCCCAAGGACTTGAGGAGCGATTCGACCGGACTCATACCAATTCTCCGAAATTATGGCCGGACGGCCTGAGGACCCAATGATCGATTTCATCAAGGATAACGGTCGTGATCGGCAGTTCTTCCCTGAATTCTGGACAAACGAAGTCGAACTGTCTGTCGCCGCCCGTCGGGAACTGCCCCTCAAGCGAATCTTATAGCGTTCCCTCTCTCGCCGGATTACGATCGAAGGGCAGTGCTGATTCGCATGGAAGGTCCCTGCAAGTGAGTCCAGCAGGACAAGTTGCATTTCAAGCTGCTGCGTAAAACGGGCGACAGCTGACTCTACCTCCGGTTGCTAATCACGGGCGAGTTATCGAGAGTAGCAGCGATGGATGAGTCGTCAATCCTGGCGCGGCTGCGACAGATTTGCCTGCGTCTCCCGGAGGTTCGGGAAACGGTCAAATGGGGCCACCCGACGTTCGAGGCGGGCAAGAAGATCTTCGCCGTGCTCGACCGCTACGACGGTCGGACGTGCATTGCCTTCCGCGCGCCGCTCGACGAATTCGACGCATTGCTTGCCGACGAACGATTCATTGAAGCGCCTTACGCAGCTAAGCATGGCTGGGTCTGCCTGTTTGCCGATGGTCGCATCAATTGGGCGGAGGTCGAGAAGTTGTTGGAAGCAAGTTACCGACTTGTTGCATTGAAACGAATGCTTGCCGCCCTGGTGCAGACAGAAGCATCGGCGTCTAACTCGTCTCGCTCCCGGGCGAAATGAAAGTCTGCTTCGCCCAATCCTAGACAAGTGGCGTACCGCGATGGGCGAATTCATACGGCCACCGCGTCGTTGATCGAGCAAACTCGCAGAGGTACGATCGTCTCTTAGCAAAAAATGGCGCACAAGGATGAATAGCGGAGGAACCGATGCTCACGCGCGTCGCGCTAGGTGTTTGCCTCTTCCTCATGCCTTTGTCGCTCCCGACATTGGCTGCCGACACGGCCGTCCGACACCGGCTGATGTTTTTCGAGTATGGCAACTGTCCGAATCGTTTTGTCGAACTCGATGCTCGAGGCAGCGTCGTTCGCCAGTTCAAGCCGCGCAGCATCGCGGTGATTTTTCAGCTGTTGCCCAACGGTAACATCGTTTATGCCTATGGTGGACATCCCACCGGCGTAGTCGAGATCGATCCGCGGGGCGAAACGGTCTGGAACTATGTCAGCAAGTGCCCGCAAGTTCTCGGCTGCGAGCGGCTGGCCAACGGCAACACGCTCGTCGCGGAACAGGGGCCTTGCCGGGTTGTGGAAGTCGATCCCCAGGGTGTGACCGTGCACGTCACCAATCTTTCCACGAACCAGACTGCGTATCACCTGCAGGTCCGCAATGTGCATCGCTTAAGAAATGCGAACATCCTCGCCGCCCACGAAGGCGAAGGTGCGATCCGCGAGTATGAGGCGGACGGTAAAACGGCCTGGGAATATACCGGCGTCACGAATACCGGCGAGGCGATCCGCCTCGAAAATGGCAATACGCTGATTGCCGGGGCGACGCAAAAGAGGCTGATCGAAGTCAGCCCCGACCACAAGATCGTCTGGGAATTTACGGCTGACGATGCGCCCGCGCTCAATTTGACTTGGGTTTCCAGCATTCAGATTTTGAAGAACGGCAACTATCTTGTCGGCAACTTCCTCCGCGGTCAGGAAGGCAAGGGAGCGCATGCCTTCGAAATCACGCGCGACAAGCGGGTCGTCTGGACCTTTGCCGATCACAAGCAATTCAAGTCCGTCACCACGGTCCGCGCGGTGAACGATTGAGGTTGTCGGCCAAAAATGGCCGGTTCAAGCAAGACAGTCCGGGGTTTGTATGGCGATGAGTTCGGGCCGCATGTTCGGTCGGTCGATCAGAGCGCTCGTTGCTGCTTGGACTTGCTGCTGGTTCCTGCTTTTGTTCTCGGTGCAATGCCGGGCTGCGGGCCGCCCTAACATTCTGGTCGCGATCGCCGACGATCAGTCGTGGGTCCACACTTCGGCTGCTGGATACCGAGCCGTCGCGACGCCTGCATTCGACCGGGTTTGCCGCAATGGTGTGCGATTGACGCAGTGCATTGCCGGCTCTCCGGGTTGCTCTCCCAGTCGGGCCGCGCTGCTGACCGGACTTCATCATTGGCAGCTCGAAGAAGCAGGCACGCATGACAGCAGCTTTCCGAAGCGATTCCAAACCTATCCGGATCGACTCGAGCGGGCCGGCTATTTCGTTGGCTGCACCGGTAAAGGCTGGGGGCCAGGAAACTGGAACGTGAGCGGACGGACTCGCAACCCGGCCGGAACGGCCTACGATCGCTGCCGAAACTCGCCCCCTTTCAAGGGAATCAGTAAGAACGACTACGCGGCCAACTTTGCCGAGTTCCTTCGCGATCGACCTAAAGGTCGTCCATTCTGCTTTTGGTACGGAGCAAACGAGCCGCATCGCGAGTATGAACCGGGTTCCGGTCTCAAAAGCGGCAAACGTCTTGTAGACGCGGCCGTTCCGTCGTTCCTGCCTGATGCGCCCCAAGTCCGCAGCGATCTGCTCGATTATTGCGTCGAGATCGAATGGTTTGATCGGCATTTGGGCCGCATGTTGGAGATGCTCGAAAAATCGGGCGAGTTGGCCAATACGCTGGTCATCGTGACGGGCGACAACGGCATGTCGTTCCCGCGAGCGAAGGCCAATATGTACGAGTATGGAATTCACGTCCCGCTTGCGATTTCTTGGCCCGATCGCGTGCCAGGGGGGCGAGTGGTCGACGATTTAGTCGGATTCGTCGATCTGACGGCCACCATCCTCGACGCGGCGATTGTGGACCGAGAAGAAATTCAACGCCGCCCGGATGCACTCGTCGGCAAGAGTTTGATGAACGTGCTCAGCTCGAACCGACGGGGAATCGTCGATCCGGCACGGACGATGGTTTTCTCCGGGCGCGAAAGGCATGCATCTTCCCGGCACGGTGACGTCGGCTACCCGTCGCGCGCTCTGCGAACGCACGAATATCTGTACATCCGCAATTTTCACCCCGAACGCTGGCCGGCCGGCGATCCACGAGAATACAGGGATGACGGTCGCCTGGGGCCGATGCACGGCGCCTACCGCGACATCGACAGCGCACCCACATTGCAACTGTTGGTCGAAAATGCCGACCGCGAACCGTTCGCGCCTTTCTTGCAATTGGCCGTCGCCAAGCGCGCTGCCGAAGAGTTGTACGACATTCGCCATGACCCTGGGTGCCTGGTAAATCTCGCCGGCACTCCACCGAACAACTCGACACTGCAGCGGCTTCGCCGTACGCTATTGGATTATCTGAAGAAAACCGGTGATCCCAGGTTGGGCCGCAACCCGGATGTCTTTGACACCTATCCGCGTTTCATGCGGACACGGCAATTTCCGAACGAGTCTTGATGCCGACACGGCAATTCTGTTTTTTCTGTTCGCCCTCTCAATAATTGATCCGGAGTAACGATGTCCCAACCGACGTCGCCGTCCGTTCCCGGACAGAAGGTCGTGCTCATCACCGGCGCGACATCGGGGATCGGCCAGGCGTGTGCGAATCATCTTTCCGGCCGCAGCTGGCGCGTTTTCGGAACCAGGCGAGGTTCGACTTCTGCCGGCTCGAATGGCACTCCGTTCGAGATGATCACGATGGACGTCGACGACGATGCGTCCGTGCGAGCGGGCGTGGAGACACTCCTCTCGAAAGCTGGGCGACTGGACGCGGTCGTGAACAATGCCGGCTTTTCGCTGATGGGCCCGATTGAGGACACATCGACCGACGAAGCCAAAGCGCAAATGGAAACAAATTTCTTCGGCGTGCTGCGGGTCTGCCGAGCGACGTTACCCGCTTTAAGGCAACAAGGCGGCGGGCACATCGTCAATGTGAGTTCGCTGGCCGCCGTCGTCGGGTTGCCGTTTAGCGGACTTTACAGCGCCAGCAAGTTCGCACTGGAGGGATTGAGTGAAAGCCTGCGGCACGAGACCCGCCCGTTTGGCGTGCGGGTCGTCCTCGTCGAACCGGGCGACTTTCGCACGCCGATTACGGCGAAACGGCGAACGACCCAAGCATCGGCAACCAACGACACGTATCGGAGTGCTTTCGACCGATTCAAGCTGAAGCAGGATCAAGACGAGGCCCAGGCCCCGGATCCCCAGGCCGTCGCCCAATTAATTGAAGCCATTTTGCGCAACCCCCGGCCGCGGATGCGATATTCCGTGGGAATGGTGGGCCAACGCATCGTCATCCCGCTGAAGCGGTTCCTGCCTCAGGCGTTATTTGAATGGCTTTTCCGTCGGGTTGTCGGTCTTTGAAACGGTGTTAAAGCGGGGCGACAATACTGCCGTTGTGCCCGACCTTTACTCAATAATGACCAATGGACGTGCACCGGGCTAATGAATTGCAACGCAAAAAAGTTGTCGTTTCGCAAGTCATTTTGAGGGGCAGAACGCAAGATTCAGTGAAAATACCAGTTAGTCGAGCCGTCCGGCCTATTGAGGCGACTGCGACCGCTTTACCATTTGCGGCATATCGTTTGCTGCTACAATGGAATCTCGGAGGAGGATCAGGAATGCCGGCGCCAAGTGCGGTTAACAGCGAACCGATGCAGACTGAGTTCGTCGCCTCATTCGATCTGGATGCGATTTCGAGTCTTACGGACGATCAAATCCATCACTCGATGTCACCCGCGGAACTGATTTCCGTAATCC
>CAYWOV010000030.1:0-11392 GCA_964459965.1 uncultured Planctomycetaceae bacterium
CGAAATTGGGGACTTCACTAGGTGGGGGTTGCACCAATGGGCGCAATCCACCCGCGAAAAACAAGGACGCCCCGATGCCCGTGGGACAAAACGAGCAACGGGGGGCGTCGAGCGACACGTTGAGGCAGATCGAAGCAATTGCCAAGGACCGAGGTGTGTGGAGGAAGGGCCGGCCGGAGCCGATCGACGCCTCGCGATCAACGCCGTCTTTTCCGCACCACAATCGGAGTGTCTTCCGCGCTGGGATCTCGCGTCTTGCAAGTCACTCAGCGGGCCGACTGGCTCCCTCATTTCCCTTTGCGGCGTAAGGGGGCAACGTCAATCGGAAGAGGGCCGGTTCGTCGGGCGTCGAATCGTACCAGAGTTTTCCGCCGTGCGATTCGATAATCGATCGACTGATTGCCAATCCGAGACCCAAGCCATCGCTCTTCGTACTGAAGAACCGTTTAAAAATGCTTGGCTCATCGGCGGCGGCGATCCCGGGACCGTTGTCGGCAATTGCGAGCTCAGCCAGTCCGGCCTCATTCTCATACGTCGAAATCAAGATCTTTGGGGACCCGTAGTTGGCGTTCGAGAGGGCTTGGACGGCGTTCAGCACCAGATTGACCAGCACTTGTGTGATTTGTGCTGGATCCGCCTGCACAAGAGGGAGATCGCGACCGGGACGCAGAATCACAGCCACACGCTCCTGCCGGCGTTCAAGGCGCGTAAACTGCAGTGCTTCGCTCACAACGGCGTTGAGGTCGATGGGTTTGCGCTCCGGCTCACGGCGGCGAATGAATTCGCGAACGCGGCGAAGGACTTTGCCGCCGCGCTTCGACTCCGCGGCGATCTCTTTCAGGCTGGATTTAACTTCGCCGACAGTCAGTTGACCCATTTTCAGTCGCTGCAGGCTGCCATTGGCATAATTGGCGATAACACCCAAGGGCTGATGAATTTCGTGGGCCAAATCGGCAAGCATCTCGCCCATCACGCTGAGCCGGGAGGCGTGTTCGAGTTGCAGGCTGACTTCGCGGACCTGTCCCTCGACATTCTTCCGCTCGGTGAGATCGACCACAAACGCGACACACTGCCAGGTTTTGCGATCGAGAAGGGTCGCGCTGACCAAGACAGGAACCCGCGTGCCGTCCTTCCGAATGTATTCTTTTTCGATCGCCGGCGCGCTTCCCTCTTGAATCAATTGCTGCACGGCCATGTCGGAGGCATGGGACCATTCGGGAGGAGTCATTGTGTCCCAGCGGAGGGGAAGATCGGACCGGGAATAACCCGAAAGTTTGAGAAACGCCTGGTTGGCGTCGTGGATGGTCCCGTAAATGTCGCTGAAGACGACTCCGACGATGTTGCCCTCGAACAGACCACGGAATCGGGTCTCGCTGCGTCGCAGCTCCGCTTCCGTTTGCGCGCGATGATCGATCTCGTTCTGAAGACGATTCACGGTCTGCAACAATTCCTCGGTGCGCGCTTCCACCTTGCGAGCCAGCTCCGCCTGCAGTTCGTTCAGCGTCAACTCGGCCTGTTTTTGCGGCGTGATGTCCGCGGTCAAACAGACTAAACACTTGGTCTCGCCCGTCTCGTCAGGCACCGGTGTCACGACGGTCCGTAACCACCGAATCTCGCCATCAACGCGTTGGATGCGATATTCCAGCTCGGCGCGTCCCTCAAGCTCGCCCGACAGACGCTTGGTCACCATCCGCAGGACGTAGGCTCGGTCTTCGTCGTAGATCATTTCGAGAAATGTTCTCGGATTCTGCCGGAGGCCTTCACACGAATGAGCGGTGACGCGCTCGTAAGCCGGGTTGACATAAAAGACGCGGCTATAGTCGGCGGCGACCAGGACGAGGATTTGATCCAGCGATTCCACAGCCTGGCACAACCGCGACACGTCCACCCCGGCTAAGCCCCGCAATTCTTCAACGAACGACATCGACAATCCTCTGCTTTCCAACGCGCTGGAGTCGCATGTTCGCCGACCTTGAAACTGATGTTCTTCGCCGCCTTTTTATCGCCAAGGATCTCTGAGTCGAACGGCTCCCGCATTAGCGCACAGCACGGGTATGCTCCTGACGCCGCACGGGCGCGATCTCATCCGAGGACGGCGACAATCCGCTCGAATGGATCCACCAGGACAGACACGTCGCCGACCGTAATCGTGTCGCCGTGCAAAAGCATGCCTACGTTCGTGTCGATTCGACGTACGTTCACCCATGTTCCCTTCTTGCTGCCAAGATCGCGAATCCGAAAAGCCTGCTCATCGACGAACAAGACGCAATGCTGAGCTCTGACAAATTCACTCGCCCGTCTCAGATCACACTCTGTTCCGCGGCCGATCCGGAGGCTTTGGGCCACTGGAATCGTTTGACGGACAGTGTGGCCGCTGAATACGTGCAGCAAGGCGTCCATGTTGAGGAACGTTTTTTTGCCGAGTCATTCGGAACGGACGGGATGCCACAAGTCAGAGCAATCCGATTGTCAATCGTCATCCTAGCCGCGTCAGAGTGCATTTGCCACGAGATTTCGGCCGGTATTGCGCCGAACGCATCGCTGGACGACTTCGTGCGATTCTCGCCAAAGTCAATCGGCGTCGGGTTGCCGGCTTTCAACGGTGAGCCGATGTGCCACGGGGTGCAACGCCGAAGAGCTTCGGCTGCGACGACCACGATCTATCGCGGCATCTTATCCGGCCAATCCTGTCCGTGGGTGGCGGCGTTCGCCTGCGGTGAGACCCAACAACGCTCGGAATGGGATCTCAATAGATTTAAGGGGAAACCCCAATTGTCCAGCTACGTTTGAATTGTCATAAAGAGCGTTGCTCACCGGATAAGGTATTGGTCGGGAATTGAACTCTAATCCGTGATCCGCGGCCGGAGGCAAGCGCTTGGATCGCGGCAGGCTGCAAGCAATCTGCCCCGCTTTTCGAGGGAGTCGACCGAAGAACGTCTCGCACAATCCATCGCGTCGAAGCAAACGGAACGACCGCCACCAAAGCGTCGCGGACTGACCCGCAAATGCGGTGCCGTTCACAGGATTAAGAGGCGCCAACCGATGGCAAGTTCGCAAGCCAAGAAAGCTTCGCGGCTGTCGCGTTGCGCCAAGCCGGTTGAACCTCAGTCGCAGTCTGTTGAGCTAACGAGACCCTCCCGGCCCAGCTCAATTGGGGCGACAGAGTGAACCGCTCCGTCTCTGCGAAAGTGGGAAAACTGAACGTGTCGTCGATGATCGCGGTCGCCGATGTGCTGTCATTCTCGATTGCATGCTCGAAATTTGGGGTCCGCCGTGGATAGCCGGAGCGAAATCAGTCACACGGACATGCACGAACAGTCCTTCCCACCGTTGGCAGGGGCCGGTTCCCTGGGGCGAGGCTTGCGGCTCCTTGTCTCCGGGCGAGAACTGGGTGATGGACATGTCATTGAGCTCTCACAATCGTTCGCCGTCGTGGGACGCTCAAGTGATGCCGACGTGCCTCTCGCCAGCTCCCAAGTGAGCTTCCGCCATGCCTATCTGCAAAACCTGGACGGCCGTGTGTTTTGCGTCGACCTTGGAAGTAAGACGGGAATCTATTGGGGGGAAGATCGCCGTCAATGCGGATGGATTTCCTCCGCACAAACGATCCGCATCGGCCCGTACACGCTCCAGGTCTTCACGGACGCACGTGCCGCCGGTTTCGGCACTCCGGATGACGAGTTGCCGAATCCTCTCGCTGCGGGCTTGGGCAGCTTGGACACGTTCCCCCAATTCATGCTGGAGTTCTTCGACGATTCCCTTCCGGAAGCTGTCCGATCGATCGATCGCCGGATCACGCTGGTCGGCCGGCACCCGGGCTGTGCGGTGCATCTCGACGACCGCAGTGTGTCGCACGTGCACTGTGCGCTCGTGCTTGCTGAGGACGGACTCGTGGTCGTCGACCTGCTTGGGAAGGAAGGCACGCTTCTCGATCAGAAGAAAGTCCGTTTTGGAATGGTGGGAATGGGTTCTGAGTTGGCCGTCGGCATTTACTTGATGAGCGCATGGCAGCGCAATTCGGCTCGACGTAGCAATGTGATCGCAACGGCGGCAACGGTTGACTCGCCGACCCGTGCGACAACGAATCTGGAATTGAGCCCGCTCGACTGGTTGGGGACGCTGTTCGCCGTCGAACAGGAGGGACCGGCACTGATCATTGTACCCAAGATCAGCGGAGGGATGTTCCGCCAGTCGAAGCTACAAGCCGAGGCCAACGCCTTACGGCGGAAACTCGACGTCGCGGCGGTCCGCCGGTTGGTGATTGATCTGCACGCACTCGATTATGTTGGCTCGGACGCAATCCGTGTCGTCGTCGGGCTAGCGCGCCATCTGGAAGAAACCGGTGGACGGGTCGCCCTGTGCTGTCCAGCGCCCCCTCTGAAGGGCGTGCTGACGCAAATGGGGCTCTCGCGGATTTGGCCTCTGCATCCGACACGGGCGGCGGCGTTGGCGGCCGTCGAGGGTCGCTAGAAGCCCTCGGTCCTGTCCAGCGAGCTGCGGGCACCCACAATTCTAAAAGACCCGGACGCCGACCTACCGACTCCCAACCATGTCCTTCGAGACAGCGCTCAACTGTCGCCTGCCGTTGCGTTTGATGACTTGGATTTCTTCCAAAATGACCCGCGGCCGCTCTTAAGTGTCGACCTTGACAGAAGTCGATGGGACTTCAAATGGGACCAAAATTGCGAGAGCCAAAGAGCTTTGTTTCTCCGGGAATGGGCACGGAATTTCGGCTGTCCCTGGTCCGAACCGTCGGCGGCCATGCTCTCATCCATCGCGAATCCGCTGAGAAATTGTGTCCCTTTTCCGGACGCATCGAGCGGTCGTGCCGATTTGAATTGGGACGCCAGCGAAAATGGCATCAAGGCCTCGGCGACTTCTTGAGGGACCGCGGGCCGTTTGTTCCGTTCACGGCAGGTCAATCGAGCGATCACTTTGGCCAGCTCCTTCGGAACGTCCGTCCGGAATACATCAACACGCGGGGCGTCGGTCGTCAATTTCGAAAGCAGCTTCTCTCCGACGTCCGATCCGTCGAACGGGAGCCGGCCCGTCAATGTTTCAAATACCGTGCAGCCCAGCGAGTAGAGATCGGACCGAATATCGGCGGCATGTCCATTGGAGAGCTGTTCCGGAGCAATATAATCCAGCGTGCCGACCGTGTGCCCCGCCATCGTGATGTCGCCCGCCTCGTCTCGTCCGTTTACCGCGCGTCCCAGACCCAGATCGAGGATCCACACATGAGGGATGTCGTCGAGTGAATCGGCCTTGACCATCAGGTTCGATGGTTTGAGATCTCGGTGGATCAGGCCCCGTTCGTGGATATGCTGCAACCCCACGGCGGTTTGACGCGCGCATTCGCACACCCAGCCGACCGGTAAACGGCGCTTACCATGGATCCATTCCTGCAGATTCCGGCCCGCAAGGAATTCGGTGGCGAGGAAATAACGGTCGCCAATCCGTCCGGCATCGAGTGCCGACACCACGTGCGGACTCTGCAGCCTGGACACCATGCGGATTTCCCTGCGAAATCGGGCTGCCATCCGTCGGTCTCTTGCGGCCGCGGCAGACATCACCTTGAGGGCAACGATTCGCAGCGTTTTCGACTGCCTGGCCTTAAAAACGACACCCATTTGCCCCCGACCAATGAAGTCAAGCAGCGTGTAGGCTCCAAAGCGGAATGCCGTGTGACCCGCATTGATCTGTTGGCTCTGCCACGGCGTCAGCCACTGGCGTCGTGTCAACGCGCGCACGATCTGTGTCGCACTTGCGCCGTCGACCGCAGCGCGTCGCACGGAGCGGAGCTGCTGCGCAGTCAGCAGACGACTCTCTTGAAGAGCGACGAAGAAAGTTCGCTGCTTGTCGGGATCCACGTGATGGCCCCCGTGCCCGGACATGGCATCACAGCTTAGTTGTCAAGCGGATGCCCAGTGACAGTTGAATCTCGCTCGTTCCGGCAGTATGGCGTCACGCCTTCGCTACGTTCGTTCAATTCCAACGACCCGTGAGTGCAGCAAATAGCCTTGCGAGTCACTTGCGAGCCATTCACGGGACCGATCAACCACCTGCAAGCACCGCCGCGTGCTCAAATCCATGTGGTTATGACGGCGACGGCCATCCCCTGCAATTGGGGCTTTCCCCTAGCAAGCTCTCGCTCATTAAATTTTCCAGAAGTCAATGAGAGTGGCGTTCGCCCCGCTCGGACTGCCGTCGCGGCTGGAGCCAGGCTGAACCAACACCACGTCCTCGACGACGTGAATACGCAGCACTGGTGGCGTCGAGCGGAATCCGCACTCTTGTTGATGAGGGGCCACGACACGTCTTAAGCCGCCGCCCGGCCCCGAAAAACCATCCAATCTCCTCCAAAGCACTGAGTCCCCCATCGGTGCAATCCCCAGCTGGTGAAGTTCCCGATTTCATTCGATGGCTCTGGGAAGTAGCCTCGACTTTCCTCGCTGAGTGATGCGTCGGTGTCGGTATCGCCCATAGTCGCATCGTGGCATCGTTCTTATCGCCGCACGCATTGCGCCAATATGGTCGCAAATTCTTCCGGCGACGCTGCCGTGATCTCTCTTGCATCCGGCTGCGTGAACGACAGTTGGGGCCGTCGTCACAATGAGCGGCGGGTTGGGCGAAAGCAAAACTGATGGCGCCAGCAACGGCGATTAATAGAACACGCGGACGGCCGTTGCGACCTCCGAGGCCCAGCGAACCGCAATTGCTCCCTCTGGAACGGTGCCAAGTCCTCGGGCAACCCGGCCGTGTTCGGCGGGTTGGACGAGCAACCAAGGGCCGGGGACCCAAAAAGCGGCTGTCTCGGAGAACCGGAGCGAGTGGTGCTTTTACTTCCCGTCTTCCACGAAGCCGCTTTTTAGAATTGGCATGTCCTGCCCGCTATTATTTAGCGCGGGGTCAACCGCAGGAGTGCGGGGCGGAGCATTCAAATCCAAGTCAGGTACCTGAATTGGCTGACCGCAATCAGCACAGTGTCCCTTTCGGCCTGCCGACGCCGAACGGACACGAATTTCTCGGCCACAGCCCGGACAGTAGAAGAGAATCGGCATCTCGCGATCTCCGATGCCCGCCTGAAACAGACTAGCGCAAGCCTCGTCTTAAATTGCCCGTGCGGATTCAATGAAGCATCAGACACGATGGCATCGCAATTATCGCAGCCATTATCGAAGATTATCAGCTGGTTGCTGCCATGTTTCCGCCGAGCCAAATGACTTAGGTGTCATGTGCGTGTGGAGCGTTTGGCAGGCGAGTATCCGTCGCAGTCTGCGTTAGATGCTGCAAGCGGCACGGGCATGTCCTTTGCGCCAGCGGGCCAGAACGAGAACGCTCGCCAACCCCATAAAGAGGAGCACGCAGCTTGCAGGCTCTAGCGTTTCCACGAAAACGGTCCCGCTGCCGGTGAAGAATTGGAGTCCGGGGTCGGTATCAATGATTTCTGACAAATGTTGCGTTCTTGGAACGCAACGACTGTAAACGCCACTGGAGAATTGCGGCATGGTGGAAAATCACAAGCCCGAAATTATCGATGTCTGGGCCAATCCGCCCTTAGCGGAGATGTTTTCAGGGCTGCCGGAAGTGAAGCGACTTTTTGAGCAATCCGGCACGGCCGGAGTATTGGAATCCGGACTAAGCCCCGCCCAGATTGTCGACCAGATGGACGCGGCCGGAATTAATCGGCTCCTCGTCACGAGTTGGGTTCGGCCCGGCCGGACGCTCGCCTCGAACGATCGCGTCTTCGAATTGATTCAGGACTATCCGGAACGGTTGCTGGGGGTTGCCGGCGTAGACCTCGAGCGTCCGGTCGCGGCAGTCAAGGAACTCGGTCGTGCCATCCAAGAGCTCGGCTTCAAGGCACTCCGGATTATTCCTTGGCTCTGGAAGCTTCCGCCGAACAACCGGCTCTATTATCCGCTCTACGTGAAGTGCATCGAGCTGAATATTCCGTTCTGCACCCAGGTTGGACACACCGGGCCGCTGATGACGTCTGAAACTGGCCGGCCGATCCCCTACATCGACGACGTCGCGCTCACATTTCCGGAGCTAAGAATCGTCTGTGGTCACATCGGTTATCCGTGGACCGACGAAATGATTGCCCTGGCCTGGAAGCACGAACACGTCTACATCGACACAAGTGCCCATCTTCCCCGGTATTACCCACCCCAGCTCTTGCACTTCATGAACAGCTATGGTCAGGACAAAGTTCTCTTTGGGACAAACTTTCCTATGCTCGACCTGAAGAAATGCACCGACCAGGCCGCGGCGCTCGAGCTCAAGGCCGAAGTCCGTGCTAAATTCCTTAGCGGCAACGCGAACCGCGTGTTTAACTTGTAAATCCGGTCGATTAGTCGAGCCAGAGGCCCGCGGGATCGCGGATTGCCCGGCCTGCTTGAATTAGCTGAGCGTTTTTTCGACAATCGCTGATCTCAACTCCTCGCTTTGCGGGCCGGCGGCCTTTCTGAAATCAAGTCGTGTGCCGACACGAGGCATGGTGCGTGACGGAGCGTTGCCCATGTTTGCTAGCCCGACTGACAGTTCATTTCTCCGAGCGGCATCTCCATCCGGGGTTCGGCTGCAGGAAGTGCGAGACCGGCTTGAGTCGGTCGTCGACCATGTCGTCGATGGCATCATTACGATCGATGACCGCGGATTGATCGAGACTGTCAATCCGGCGACCGAAAGACTTTTCGGGTACCCGGCGCCCGAGTTGATCGGCCAACACATTAACCAGCTGATCTCTGAGCCGGCGAACACCGCCACGAGGCCCGGTACGTCTGGCGACCTTGGATCAACGGTCGCCGAGATTGCGGGCACCGGGCGCGAGGCGGTCGGCCGCCGCAAGGACGGTTCGCGATTCCCGATTGACCTTGCGGTGAGCGGTTTTCTTCGCGGTGGAAGGCAGTATCTAACTGGCATCGTTCGCGACATTTCGGAGCGTAAAAGACTCGAGATCGAACAGCTCGAATCGAATGAACGCCTGCGTTCGGTTGTGGACTACGTGGCCGATGCCATCGTGACCATCGACGACCTGGGAATCGTCGCCTCGTGGAATCGCTCGGCAGAACGGATCTTCGGTTACTCGAGAGAGGAAATGATTGGTCAGAACGTTTCCCGTCTCATGCCGGAGCCCTATCGAACCAACCATAATTCGTATCTCTCCACTTACGTGCTCACTGGGGTGACAAAGGTCGTCGGCGTCAGCCGCGAAATGGTCGGGCTACGCAAAGACGGGACCGTATTCCCCATCGATCTGGCCGTTAGTGAATTCTTATTGCAGGGTAAACGGCTCTTCACGGGCATTATCCGCGACATCACCGAGCGCAAGCGGGCCGACGAACGGACCCAATTCCTGGTGCACGCCACGGCCCTTCTGGCCAGCGTCGTCGATTCCGCAAGCCTTTTGTCGCGGGTCGCCCGTCTTCCGGTTCCCCTCTTTGCCGACTGGTGCATCGTCGATCTCGGCGGCGCGGACGGGCGCGTGCTGCGTTCGGCCGTCGCCCATACCCACACGGAAAAAAAGACAATCCTGAAGCGCCTCAAGAAGCGGCTGCCGCACTCCTTCGGGCCGGCGTCGCTCGTGGGAGAAGTCCTGCGAGGAGGTAAGCCACGGCTTTTGGCTGACGTGACCCATCCGTTCGAATACGCCGAACCCAGGAATCCGGAAGACCGCGAGCTTTTGCTTCGACTCGATCCTCAGTCGCTGATCTGCGTTCCTCTTTCGACCCATCACGTAACGTTCGGAGCAATCACCTTCGTGCTTTCCGGAGCGTCCCGCAAATATTGCGCGGCCGATTTGGCGGTTGCTGAGGACTTTGCCCAGCGAGCATCAATCGCGATCGAGAACGCCCGGCTTTATGAGGAAGCTAAGGATGCGGACCGTCGCAAGGACGAGTTTCTCGCGACATTGGCCCACGAATTGCGCAATCCGCTGGCGCCGGTGCGCAACGCGATCGAAATCGTGCGCACGGCGGGTGTTGATGCAAAGGTCGCCGGCAAAGCGTTTGCCGTTATTGACCGGCAGGTGGATCACATGGTCCGCCTCGTCGATGACCTGCTCGATCTTTCCCGACTCATGCGGGGAAAGATTCAACTTCGGCCCGAGCGGGTTTTTCTTCGCGACGTCATCCGCCGCGCCATCGAAACGGCTCGCCCGCTCATCAACCTCAACGGACACGAGTTGGTGGTGAACCTGCCGAAGTCGCCCATCGAGCTGTACGCCGATCCGGTGCGCCTGGACCAGATTATTTCCAATCTTCTCAACAACGCGGCCAAGTACACCGAGCGCGGAGGCGTCATCCGCCTGATTGCCAAAACGCGCGGGCAGGAGCTCGTACTCAAGGTTCGCGATACCGGAATCGGCATCGACCCGAATCTTTTGCCGCACTTGTTCGACTTGTTCCGGCAGGCCGAATCGTCACTGGATCGCTCGAACGGCGGACTGGGAATCGGACTGACCCTCGTCCGCAGCCTGGTCAAGATGCACGGCGGGAGGGTGGACGCCCGTAGTGACGGGCCGGGAACGGGTGCCGAATTTGTCGTCTGTCTGCCGATCCACAAGAAACAAGGATCGGCGATGGAAATCATTTGCACCGACCCTGAACGGGCTTCCAATCCGCATTACCGGATTCTGGTCGTCGACGACAACGTCGATGCGGCCGAAATGCTGAGCACGCTCTTGCAAATCGACGGCCACGAAGTGTGGGCGGTCCATGATGGCAGAGCGGCTCTCGACGCGGCTGAAATCCACCGGCCGGACGTTATTCTTCTGGATATCGGGCTTCCGGAACTGAACGGGTACGAAGTCGCCAGGTCGTTGCGCTCACTCGAGGCTTTTCGACGGACGATCATCATCGCCATGACAGGCTTTGGGCAAGAACGAGACTGCCAACAATCCCTCGAGGCCGGGTGCGACGCCCACATGACGAAGCCCGTTGCCCCCCAGGCGTTACGAGCCTTTTTGAGGGATCTCAACGGGCAATTGGCCCGCCGCGAATAGAGTGACGCGGCCGGCGGGGTGGGATCGAGCGCCAGAAGTCGCACGAGGACACTTGGGAAAGGCGCGCCGCCATCCAGAAGTGTCCGTCCCGATGCCGTCGCGAAGGTTGCAGACCTTCTGTTCCAAAGTTTTGCGTCGGGTGCCCTGCCCTCCGCTTTGGTCACGGCAACGCGCCTGGGAAGGCGCGCCACGGAAGACGCCCAGGGAAGACACCCCAGGAAGAAACGGCCGGGGAGACGTCGTGTGCAAAAGAGAGCAGGCTGCCAGCGACGACTCGTTGGCAGCCCGCCCGAATAACGGCGAACACAAAACGGACGAACCCGACGGATGACTCAGTCGGCGAGTGCTCCTTGCACCGACTCGCCACCTTGAATGGTCGACAGGCCG